>NZ_LR134336.1:1822500-1931548 GCF_900637025.1 Streptococcus oralis ATCC 35037 | reverse complement strand
CTAGTTTTCCTCCTTTACTATGATTTTAGTAGTTTAGTGCTAGACTTATTTTACCATAGATAGTAGGATTTTTCCACAGATTGGGGAAAAGAATCCACAATGTTAGTAGTATTTATCCACAGGTTGGGGATAAATAGGAAAATCCTTGATTTAATAGGGTTATTGATAAAAAAATTGGTGGATAAATTTGTGAGTTGAGAAAATAAAAGAACAGCCTTATTTCAGGCTGTTAATAATTCTATCGTATTCTTCTTGACTTGAAAAGGAGATAATAATCTTTCCAGTATCTTTTTTTGAAAGTTTAATTTCTACACTTAAACCGAGTAGTTTTTTTAATTTATCTTCTTCGTCTTTGATGAAAGAATCACTTTTTTTTTGCTTCTTTTGTTTTTTCTCTGTAAGAAGTGCTTCTAGTTTTCTCACAGAGATGTCTTCATTTTTAATTAGTTGAAAGAAATAGTCTTGCTGCTTCTTATCCAAACCAACTAGTGAACGTGCATGCGCTTGAGAAATTTTTCCATTTTCTACTTCAGTTAAGATATATTCTGGTAGGGAAAGCAAACGAATAAAATTAGTGATATAAGGACGAGATTTCCCCATTTTATCTGCTATCTCAGTGTGAGTAAATCCTTTTTCTACTAAAGATTCGTAGGCGCGTGCTTCTTCAACAGGATTTAAATTTTCTCTCTGCAAATTCTCAATGATTGACTGGATCATCATTTCCTGATCTGAGAGGTGCTTTACAACGGCTGGAATAGAGGTCAGACCAGCCAAGAGAGAAGCTCGATATCGTCTCTCTCCTGCAAGGATTTCATAACCAATTACAGGAGATTGACGAACGATGATTGGTTGGATAAGCCCATTTTCTTTGATTGACTGAGCTAATTCCTTTAGTTTATCTGCATCAAATTCTTTCCGAGGTTGGTAAGGATTCTTTTGTATTTCAGAGATAGAAATCATTTCAAATTTTTCCATGATTCTACACTAACATATCTTTTACTTTCTGTAAAGTTTTCTTTACACTGATGTCAATTAAGACTCTAAATCACTAGAATTCTTATCTAGTTTAATTGAGGTTGTTTCCTCCTTACCATTACGGTAGTAGGTTACTTTGATAGTATCTCCAATAGCATGATTGTAAAGAGCGTGTTGTAGGTCTGTTGATGAAGCAATCTCTTTATCGTCAACTTTGGTAATGACATCGTATTTTTGAAGATGTCCATTTGCTGGCATATTGTTTTGAACAGATCGAACAACTACACCTGAAGTGAGGCCACTTGGAATGTTAAGTTTTCTAAGATCACTAGCTCCAACATTTGACAGATTGACCATTTGAATTCCAAGAGCAGGACGAGTCACTTTACCATCACTTTCAAGCTGTTTAATGATATTTTGTGCATCGTTTGAAGGAATTGCAAAACCAAGACCTTCTACAGATGTCCCACCATTACTTGCAATTTTACTTGATGTAATACCAATTACTTGTCCTTGAATGTTTACAAGTGGACCACCAGAGTTACCAGGGTTAATGGCTGTATCTGTTTGAATGGCTTTTGTTGAAATAGCTTGACCATCTTCAGATTTTAGAGAAACATTCCGATTAAGACTTGAAATAATCCCCTGTGTAACTGTATTAGCATATTCTGAACCTAGAGGACTACCGATAGCAATCGCTGTTTCTCCAACACTAAGTTGACTTGAATCCCCAAATTCTGCTACTGTTGTAACTTTTTCTGAAGAAATTTTAACGACAGCAATATCAGAGAAGGTATCAGATCCGACAATTTCACCAGGAACCTTGGTACCATCAGCTAAGCGTATATCAACTTTTGAAGCTCCATTGATAACGTGAGTATTAGTTACAAGATAGGCATCTTTATCATCCTTTTTATAGATAACACCTGATCCCTCACTTGCGATTTGTTGATTGTCTGAATCAGAATTAGTGTCGTCAGCATTAAATACACTACTTTGTCTACTGCTAGAAGAAGAATAAGTAATGATTGAGACAACAGCATCCTTAACTTTATTTACTGCTTGAGTGGTTGAATTTTCATTCTTATAGGATGTTTGAGTGACAGTGCCAGAATTATTATTTGTAGCTTGATTTCCTTGTTTTTGATAAAGTTGTAATGTTACGAAACTTCCTAAGGCACCACTTAAAAATCCGATTAGAATGATTACTAGAACTTTAACTCCTTTTTTGTAAAATTTTTGTAAGTGTTTCATAAACGCCTCCGTTTGTTATTTATTTACTCAGATTATAAACCTATTAACTTAATCCAAACTTAAAAGCTTAAAGTTTTACACAAGTTGTGGATAACTCGCTTTATTCTGTGAATTCACTAGTAATTTTGAATGATTTTTGTGTGTATAAGATGTGAAATGAAGTGTGGATATGATAGAATAGAAGAATGAAAATAAAAATTGTAACAGTAGGAAAATTAAAAGAAAAATACCTTAAAGATGGAATTGCTGAATATACCAAACGAATTTCACGTTTCGCCAAATTAGAAATGATTGAGGTCACTGATGAGAAGACACCTGACAAAGCCAGTGAATTAGAAAATCAAAAAATCTTGGAAACAGAAGGTGAAAGAATTCTTTCTAAGGTTGGAGAAAGAGACTTTGTCGTTGTTCTAGCCATTGAAGGAAAAACACTCTCCTCAGAGGAATTTAGTAAGCAACTAGAGCAAGCTTCTATCAAAGGATACTCAACGCTTACTTTTATCATTGGAGGAAGTTTGGGTCTAGCTCCTGTTGTAAAAAATAGGGCCAATCTTTCTGTCAGTTTTGGACGTCTGACATTACCACATCAGTTAATGAGATTAGTTTTAGTTGAACAAATTTACCGTGCTTTTACAATTCAACAGGGTTCTCCTTACCACAAATAGAAGATTGACTTAGCTCTTGTTTTTTGATAGAATGGTCATGTTAGGTCTCATAGCTCAGCTGGATAGAGCATTCGCCTTCTAAGCGAACGGTCGCAGGTTCGAATCCTGCTGGGATCAATTTTAGATGCGAAGCTGGGATTTATCCCAGCTTTTTTCTTAAAAAAGTGCGTTTCAGGTGCAAAAATGTACAGTTGGGAAGAATTTTTTCTTACATGGTCTTCATTTTGTATAATAGGTGTGTAAGTTAACTTACAAGAAAAAATAATACAGGAGATTTCATTATGAAAAATACAGAAAAGTTGGAACAATTTAAAGAAGTAACAGAGGCAGAATTGCAGGAGATTCGAGGTGGAGATAAAAGACTACCTTACTTTTTTAAACATCTTTTTTCAAATAGGACAAAGTAGTAATATTATAGGGTGATAGGATGAGTTTATTAGGATTTGGAATAGTTATTCTTCATATTTTTATTTTAACAATAAGCTATGAATTAATTTGTAAAGTAACTAAAAAAGAAAGATATTTATTTATAGCTTGTATATTTGTATATCAGTCTGTAGCTGAATTTTTCTTTGACTTTATTTCATTAGCTGGGTTAGGGATTGAAAAGTTTATATTTCCTTTTATTCTATATACTTCTATAGTAGTTTTAAAGAAGTATGATAAGCATAAAGGAATGTTTATCAGTTTACTATTGTCTTTATTATATCATAGTACACATACTTTTTTATCAGTAACCCTATCCTCTATAACAGGTGATGCTTTTGTGATAGAACATGAAGTGATGTTTTATTTAGGAGTACTATTACTAACATATTTTATTATTAAAAAAATTATTACTTATTTCCATTTAGAACTTACCTATTTTGATAAAGATTATCTGTATCCTTTTTTAAAAAAAGTAATAGTTGCTTTCTTTGGTTTACATATCTTATTGTTTATTTCAGATATAGTAAGTACAACTCATCATTTAAATAGTTTCGGAAGTATTTTATCAACCATTGTTTTTATTTGCTTGTTATTGATTTTCTTTGCAATGAATTCTCACAAGGTTCAAATTGAAAAAGAGATTGCTCTAAAACAAAAGAAATTTGAACAAAAACATTTACAGACTTATACTGATGAAATTGTGGAGTTATATAATGAAATTCGCGGTTTTCGTCATGACTATGCAGGGATGCTTGTTAGCATGCAAATGGCGATTGACAGTGGAGATTTACAAGAAATTAACAGGGTTTACAATGAAGTCTTAGTAAAAGCAAATCAGAAATTGAGGTCAGAAAAATATACTTACTTTGATTTAAATAATATAGAAGATTCTGCTTTACGAAGTTTAATTGCTCAATCGATTGTCTATGCACGAAAAAATGATGTAGAGTTTACATTGGAAGTAAAGGATATCATTACTAGACTGTCAATAGATTTACTTGATCTTGTTCGTATCATGAGCATTTTATTAAACAATGCTGTTGAAGGTGCTGCAGATAGTTATTTGAAACAAATGGAAGTTGCAGTCATTAAAATGGATTTTGAAACAGTTATAGTTATCCAGAATTCATGCAAAATTACTATGACGCCTTCAGAGGATCTATTTGCCTTAGGTTTCTCTACCAAGGGAAGAAATAGAGGTCTAGGACTTAATAATGTCAAGGAGATTTTAGATAAGTATGACAACATTATTTTAGAAACAGAGATGGAAGACAACACATTTAGACAAATTATTAGATTTAAGAGGGAATTCGAATGAAAGTATTAATTTTAGAAGATGTTATTGAACATCAAGTGAGACTAGAGAGAATATTAAATGAAATCTCGGAAGAATCGAATATTCCTATTTCATATAAGACAACAGGAAAAGTTCGTGAGTTTAAGGAATATATCGAAAATGATGAAGTAAACCAGCTTTATTTCCTAGATATCGATATTCATGGAATCGAGAAAAAAGGCTTTGAAGTGGCTCAGTTTATCCGTCATCACAATCCTTATGCTATTATTGTCTTTATTACCAGTCGATCTGAATTTGCTACCTTAACTTACAAATACCAGGTATCAGCTCTAGATTTTGTAGACAAAGACATCAATGATGAATTGTTCAAAAAACGTATCGAGCAGAGTATTTTTTACACTAAGAGCATGCTGCTTGAAAACGAAGATGTTGTAGACTATTTTGATTACAACTATAAAGGAAATGATTTGAAAATTCCTTACCATGACATTTTGTATATCGAAACCACAGGAGTTTCTCATAAACTTCGGATTATTGGTAAGAATTTTGCTAAAGAATTCTATGGAACTATGACAGATATTCAGGAAAAGGACAAACATACCCAGCGATTTTATTGCTCCCATAAATCTTTCCTTGTCAATGTGGGAAATGTGAGAGAAATTGATCGAAAGAATTTAGAAGTTGTCTTTTATGAAGATCATCGTTGCCCGATTACCCGTTTGAAAGTTCGCAAACTAAAAGATATTCTAGAGAAAAAATCTAAAAAGTGATTGACAATTAGTAAGAAATTGATATAATGGTTATATCTGCTACAGATAGATGGTCCGTTGGTCAAGGGGTTAAGACACCGCCTTTTCACGGCGGTAACACGGGTTCGAATCCCGTACGGACTATTTTATCCGCCATAGCTCAGTTGGTAGTAGCGCATGACTGTTAATCATGATGTCGTAGGTTCGAGTCCTACTGGCGGAGTCAGATAAAAAAAAGAACACCAATGGTGTTCTTTTTTAGTTGACATCACCTAACATTTTCATAAGGAAGTCTGTCATTTCTTGCGGACTTTCTTTTTTTCCGTGAGCAATCCAAGTCTGGCAAACACCAAATAGGGCATTTGTTAGATAAATACTGCTGTATTCTAATTCTATTGGAGTGAGTTGTAATTTCATAAAGCGTTTCTGAAGGTCGGTGCTAAGCATAATGTGAAGCTTATTTCTCAAGAAATTTTGGATTTCTTTTGTCCCATTTTCAGATAAGAGTGCAGCCAAGAGTGGCTCAGACTCTAAATATTCAAATACTTCTAAAATAGCATCTCTTTTGTGATGAGCATGTTTTTGGAAAATATACTCAAAGGTATGAAATAGCTTACTTTGGTAGAGTTCAATCATATCATACTTATCCTTGTAGTGAGTGTAAAAGCTGGAACGACTAATTCCGGCTTTTTCTGCTAACTTGACAGTAGAAATTTGATCAAAGGGCTGGTCCATCAATAATTGAACCATGGCATTTTCGATAATTCGTTTTGTTTTTAAACGTTTGTTACTTTCTTTCATAATTCCTCCTTGTAAACAAAATAGACTATGTGTCTAAAAAAATATTTTTTACCTTGTAATTTAGATTTTTTGATGTATAATCTATTATATCAAAATTTTAGACAATATGTGTAAAAAAGGAGGAAACATGTTTAAAGAATGGAAAGCAATATTTAAAAAACCGACCTTTATCATTGTAATGATAGGGATTTCTCTCATTCCAGCTTTATACAACATTATATTTTTATCGTCCATGTGGGATCCATATGGTCAAGTATCGGAGTTACCTGTGGCAGTTGTCAATAAAGATAAGGAAGCTTCTTATAATGGACAGACAATGAGAATTGGTGAAGACATGGTGTCTAATTTAAAAGAAAATAAGGCTTTAGATTTTCACTTTGTTAATGAAGAGGAAGGGGAAAAAGGGCTAGAAGATGGTGACTACTACATGGTAGTGACTTTACCAAGTGATCTATCTGAAAAAGCTACTTCTATCCTAACGAATCATCCTGAACAGATGCAGATTGATTATCAGACGTCAAGTGGGCATAGCTTTATTGCAAGTAAGATGAGTGATTCTGCAATGACACAATTAAAACAAACCGTCTCTACTAATGTTACTGAAACGTACACTAAGGCTTTATTTCAAAAAATGAATGATTTGAAGTCTGGAATAAATAAGGCAGCTGAAGGAAGTGAACAATTGGCTAATGGAGCCGATCAGTTGGTAACGGGAAGTCAAACATTGACGACAAATCTTAATACTCTAGCTAACTCAAGTGTAACTTTTTCAAATGGAGCGGATCAATTTACAAAAGGCTTATCTAGCTATGTGTCTGCTATAGAGCAATTACATATTGGTTTAGGAACTTTTAATAATGGTTTACAAAGTTATACAAATGCTGTCTCACAAGTTGACACTGGACTTGGTCAATTATCTTCAAAAACTCCTGAGTTGGTGACAGGTGTAAATCAGCTAAATACAGGTATAAAGTCCTATACAGGTGGCGTTTCACAACTGGATACAGGTCTCAATCAATTTTCAGTTGGTGTAAATGCTTATACAAGTAGTGTGAAAGAACTTTCTAACGGAACAAGTCAATTATCCAACCAATCAGATACACTAAGGGATGGAATGGAGCAATTAAATACTGGTATTAAAGAAATTTCAAGCCAATTAGAGTCCTCATCTCAACAAAGTGAAGAAATAGCGCAATTGGCAACAAGCTTAGGAGAACTAAATAAAACACTACAAGCTCTTACAATATCAGATAATACTCAACTGAAAAGTACATTGTCAGAAGCTTTGCCAAATCTAACAACTCTTGCTCAGGATATTGTGACCAAAAGTCAGACAGAACAAGAGAAAACTATTGCTAACCTTCAATCAACAGCTACTTATCAATCTCTTACAGAGGAACAAAAGAAAGAACTGACAGAAGCTATTTCTAAAAATTCTAATTCTACTATTGAGTCAGCAAAAACAATTTTAACGACAGTAGGAGGATTAAAAGAAAGTATAGAGAATTCAGAACAACAAGTATCTAATCTATCTGATGTGCAGACGAAAGCAAATCAACTCTTACCTGCAGCATCTAGCTCCTTGACAACCTTGTCAAATGGATTTACAACATTACAAACTTCTGTAAATAATCAGTTAGTTCCTGGAAGTCAGTCAATTGAAAAAGGTGTTGTAAACTATACTAAAGGACTGGATACTATTTCTATTGGTGCTAATCAACTAAGTGAAAAGAATACAAGTTTAACAACTAGTCTAGATAAATTAGTTTCTGGATCAAGTAAGTTGACAGAAAATACATCAACCTTGACAGCTGGAGTAGATGCGTTAGCTGGAAAAGCTCCAGAATTAGTATCAGGTATAGAAAGTTTGTCATCTGGTTCTGCTCAATTGAATAATAAGAGTCCAGAGCTGATAGCAGGTATTACTAAATTACAATTTGGCTCTGGTCAATTAACAGACAAATCAACACAGTTACTTTCTGCAGCATCCCAACTAGGAAGTGGCGCTATGAAGATTGCAGATGGTGCTGGAAAACTAGCAACTGGTGGAACAACCTTAACCTCTGGGCTTGAAGATTTACAGACAGGAGTTGATTCATTAGGACAAGGATTAGGCAATGCTAATAATCAACTCAAATCAGCTTCAACAGAATCTAAAAATGCAGAAACATTATCTGAACCTCTAGTTCTTTCAAAAACAGACAACGACCAAGTTCCTGTGAATGGGATTGCCATGGCTCCTTATATGATATCAGTTGCTCTTTTTGTTGCTGCTATATCTACCAATATGATTTTTGCTAAGTTGCCTTCTGGACGTCATCCAGAGAGCCGTTGGGCTTGGTTGAAGTCTCGTTCTGAAATAAATGGGATTATAGCTGTCTTAGCAGGTGTTTTAGTTTATGGAGGTGTCCATCTTATTGGATTGACTGCGAACCATGAGATGAGGACCTTGATTCTAATTATAATCACAAGTTTAGCTTTCATGTCTATGGTGACAGCTTTAACAACTTGGAATAGCCGTATTGGAGCTTTCTTCTCTCTTATTTTACTTTTATTACAGTTAGCATCAAGTGCAGGGACCTATCCCCTTGCTTTGACAAATGATTTCTTCAAAGGTGTCAATCCTTGGTTACCAATGAGTTATTCTGTATCAGGCTTACGACAAACAATCTCTATGACAGGAAATATTCATCATCAAGTGATTTTCCTTATTATAACTCTAGCTTTCTTTACTGCTTTAGGTATGCTAGCTTACCAACCTAAGAAAATGGAAGAAGATTAAAAAGATTGGCCAAGAAATTGGTCAATCTTTTTCTGTCTTAGATAAATTTCGTCTGTGATTATAGATCCAAAAAAGAAGAAGGGCAGTTAGTGAGCAGGCTGCTCCAATAACAAAACCATTGGGGATAAAGGAAAGTGTAATGGTGCCTTTTCCTTTTGGAACATCAACTTTCATAAAACCAGTCTGAGCCTGCTTGATTTCAAGTTTTTTCCCATCTTGGTATGCAGACCAACCTTTGTCATAAGGAATAGTGAAGAAAATAGAGGTATCTTGTTTGACTTCATATGTAGCAAAGACTTTATTTTTAGAGGTGGATACTTCTACAGGTTGTTCTTTAATCTTTTGGATTGCTTCAGTAAGAGCCTGAGTATCTAAACGATAGAAGGTTGGAGATTCAAATGACACCTGAGAATTTCCAGGGAAACTAACACTGATATTGAAAGTTTGTTGTTTTTCAGTATAACCCAAATTAAAGAAATTAAATGCATTGTCAGTTGTAAAAGTCTTCTTTTCTCCATTGACAATGATGTCAACTTTCTTTTGCTTATCGTTTGTAAAATGAAGATTTGAAAAAGAGAGATAGACTTGACTATTTTGAGGAACCTCAATTTGATAATCAATCTTTGCATCTTCATTAGCAGAACCTGTGATGCTGGTTAAACCATCTGAAGTATCTGTTTTATCAGATGCTATTTGGGAGAAGTAATCTAAGTTGAGATTAGCAAGCTGGTTTATAAATAAAGCCTGATTATCTAGAGTGTGATTGTTAAAGTTTACATCTGTGTAAATAGATTGAGTGGCAAAGGCAATGGGTAAAGAGAGTTGATTTTTATATAAGGTTAAATGATCCTTTTGATAAATTTCTTGAAAGCCATACTTATCAAGTGAAGTTTCAGAAATATTGTACTGGATTCCAAATAAACTGTCTGCTAAAAGACTGTTATTTGCATAACGGAGATTGAGGTTGGTTCCAGAGGATTTGAATCCCAGTTTATCCAAACTAGTGCTAGCTGAGCGATTTCGTACAGACGAAAATTGAGAGATTCCATTGTAGTTAAATTTCATACTGTCATTTCCAGTCTGAATTTGCAGTTTTTCAGTACGTGTAAATGGATTGTCAACTTGGTTTAGAATGGATTCCATAGCGGTGATATCTCTATTATAGGCACTACGAGAAGCAAAGGCCCATTCTTTAGCTATTCCTTCCATTTGAGATGATGCATTTAAGCTTATCTCAGCTGTTATAAATAAAGACAAAAGGATTGCAAATAGATTTACAGAGATAAATTTTCTAATGACTGCAAGAAGTAAAAGAGCATAAACTAGTAAAAATTCAAGAGTGAGTAGGATATTCAAATCAGTTAAAAAAGAATAGTGTGATTTAAAATAGACAGTGGCCAAAAATCCTGTTAGTACAAGAAAAAGTGAGACAAATAGATTCCATAGCTTCAGTTCTTTCAGACGATTTAAGACTTCTGCTGCAGTATAAATTAACAGAGTGGAAAAAATCCAAGCATAGCGATGCAAAAACATATTTGGGGTATGCATCCCTTGCCAAAATAAATCAAGTGCCTCTATGTAAAAGCTTGTTATTAAAAAAGTAAAAAAAATTGCATAGATAAGTTTCACGTGAAACTTAATGGATTTTATTGTGAAAAATAGAATGGTCAAAATAAAGGGAAGCAATCCAACAAAAATCATTGGTATAGATCCATACTTAGTTGTATCAAAAGATCCAATGAATTGTTTTGCGAAAATATCCAGATACCAGCTACTGTCTGTTTTTAATTTTGTGATGGCAGTTAACTTCTCCCCATGAGTTTGTAAATCAAACAGTGTAGGAAGAGTCATAATCAAACTAACCATTCCTGCTAAAAAGGAGGTAACAACAAAATCAAGAAAAGATGATTTTCGAGTTTTAAAGTCCCAAGAAATTTGGCAGAGATACCAGAAAATAAGAAACAATGCTGTCATATACCCAAAATAATAATTTTGAATAAATAAGATTGACAAACTTGTAAAGTATAGTAGGCGCTTCTTTTGTGTTATAAGTAGGTGTAAACCAGTTATAATGAAAGGAATCAAGATAAAAACATCTAGCCAGGTTTTTATCTCTAACTGACTGACAGTGAAGCTCATTAAAGCATAGGAAGTAGATAAGGCAAGTTTTAAAAATTTTGGGATATCTTTAAATAATCTATTTAGACTAAAGAAGGTTGACAGACCAATCAATCCAAATTTTAAGAGAGTGGTTAGATAGACAGCATCTGGCATATTCGACAGATTAAAAAAGTAAACTAGGGGTGAAAGAAAACTACCCAAGTAATAACTAGATAGAGCATAGAAATTCAGTCCGAGGCCACTTGTAAAGGTGTAAAACAAACTACCATTTCCATGCAGAATATTTCGTAAAGCTACATCAAAAATAACGTATTGATGGAAACCGTCTCCTAATAGTGGAGATGCATCGCTATTCCAGTAGATACCTTGAGTTAGGTATACTCCAGTCATAATTACTAAAGGAATGATGAAAGAAACAAAATAGGTCCAATATGTTTTAAAAAATGATTTCATGTTACCTCGTAGAATGATAGAAAACTCAGTTGGTTACCCCAACTGAGTTTTGAAGTCTTATTTAATCTTTCCAAAGTTCTTTAACTTTTGCTTGTACTTCTGCATTTTCTAGGAATTCATCATAGGTTTCATCGATACGATCAATCACGCCATTCTTAGATAAAACAATGATATGGTTTGCCAAAGTTTGGATAAACTCGTGGTCATGACTGGCAAAGATGATTGATTCTTTAAAGTTTTTCAATCCATCGTTCAAGCTTGAGATAGATTCCAAGTCCAAGTGATTTGTTGGATCATCAAGTACAAGGACATTTGATTTCAAGAGCATGAGTTTTGAAAGCATGACACGTACTTTTTCTCCCCCTGACAAGACGTTTACAGGTTTGTTAACCTCATCTCCAGAAAAGAGCATACGACCGAGGAAACCACGTAGGAAGGTATTGTCATCTTCTTCTTTACTTACAAATTGACGCAACCAGTCAAGGATTGACTCTCCTCCTGCAAAATCAGCCGAGTTGTCTTTTGGTAAGTAAGAACGGCTAGTAGTAACTCCCCACTTGACGGTTCCTTCATAGTCGATGTCATCCATGATTGCACGAATTAATGCAGTCGTTTGGATGTCATTTTGTCCAATAAGAGCTGTCTTATCACCTGGACGCAAGATGAAACTAATATTGTCTAGGATAGTTTCGCCATCAATCTTTACAGTTAAATTTTCTACTGTCAAGAGATCATTACCAATCTCACGTTCTGCTTTAAAGTTGATAAATGGATATTTACGACTAGATGGCACAATTTCTTCTAGTTCAATCTTGTCAAGCATTTTTTTACGAGATGTTGCTTGTCTTGATTTAGAAGCATTAGCAGAGAATCGAGCAACGAATTCTTGCAATTGCTTAATTTTTTCTTCTGCCTTGGCATTACGGTCTGCTAGCAATTTAGCAGCGAGTTCAGAAGATTCCTTCCAAAAGTCATAGTTTCCGACATAGAGTTTGATTTTTCCAAAGTCAAGGTCGGCCATATGAGTACACACTTTGTTTAAGAAGTGACGGTCGTGGGATACTACGATAACGGTGTTATCAAAATCAATCAAGAAGTCTTCTAACCAAGTAATCGATTGGATATCTAAACCATTGGTTGGCTCGTCCAAAAGAAGAACATCAGGTTTACCAAATAAGGCTTTAGCAAGGAGAACCTTCACTTTTTCACCATTGGCTAATTCGCTCATGTTTTGATAGTGCAATTCTTCTGGAATGTTTAGGTTTTGAAGTAGTTGAGACGCTTCACTTTCTGCTTCCCAACCTCCAAGTTCAGCAAATTCACCTTCGAGTTCGGCTGCACGAACACCATCTTCATCTGAAAAATCTTCCTTCATGTAAATGGCGTCTTTTTCTTTCATGATGTTGTAAAGTTTTTCATTTCCCATAATAACGACATCAATAACTCGCTCATCTTCATAGTCAAAATGATTTTGACGGAGAACAGAGAGACGTTCATCTGGACCAAGAGAGATGTGACCAGTTGTTGGCTCAATATCACCAGCTAAGATTTTTAAGAATGTAGACTTTCCAGCACCATTAGCACCAATCAATCCGTATGTATTTCCTTCTGTAAATTTGATATTGACATCATCAAAAAGTTTGCGATCACTAAAACGTAGTGAAACATCAGATACTGTAAGCAATGTTTTTCTCCTATAATATGTAATACATTTATTCTACTAGAAAAGAGAGAAATATTCAAATTTTTGTTTGTCAATTTTATGTCAATTAAGTTTACAGGTTTATTTACAATGAGTTAGTTGTTTGATTTAAATAATTTTCTGTTATTTTAACAAAAAAATGCTATAATTGAAGAGACCATTTCGAAGGAGAAAAAAATGACGAAACCCATTATTTTAACAGGAGATCGCCCAACAGGAAAACTGCATATTGGACATTATGTTGGGAGTCTTAAAAATAGAGTATTACTGCAGGAAGAAGACAAGTATGACATGTTTGTTTTTTTGGCGGACCAACAAGCATTGACAGATCACGCCAAAGATCCTCAAACGATTGTAGAATCGATTGGGAATGTTGCCTTGGATTATTTAGCAGTTGGATTGGATCCAAGTAAATCAACTATCTTTATTCAAAGCCAGATTCCAGAGTTGGCTGAGCTGTCTATGTACTATATGAATTTGGTATCACTAGCTCGTTTGGAACGGAATCCGACAGTAAAAACAGAGATTGCTCAAAAAGGGTTTGGAGAAAGTATTCCGACAGGATTTTTGGTTTATCCGATTGCGCAAGCAGCAGATATTACTGCCTTCAAGGCTAATTATGTTCCTGTTGGGACAGATCAGAAACCAATGATTGAGCAAACTCGCGAGATTGTTCGTTCCTTTAATCATGCTTATAATTGTGAGGTCTTGGTGGAGCCGGAAGGTGTTTATCCAGAAAATGAGAGAGCAGGGCGTTTGCCTGGTTTAGATGGAAATGCTAAAATGTCTAAATCCCTTAATAATGGTATTTATCTAGCAGATGATGCGGATACTTTGCGTAAAAAAGTCATGAGCATGTATACTGATCCAGACCACATTCGGGTTGAGGATCCAGGTAAGATTGAAGGAAACATGGTTTTCCATTATCTAGATGTGTTTGGTCGTCCAGAAGATGCTCAAGAAATTGCGGATATGAAAGAACATTATCAACGTGGTGGCCTTGGTGATGTGAAGACGAAACGTTATCTACTTGAAATATTAGAACGGGAACTTGGCCCTATTCGTGAGCGCCGTATCGAATTTGCTAAGGATATGGGAGAAGTGTACAATATGCTTCAAAAAGGGAGTGAGAAAGCGCGTGAGGTTGCAGGGCAAACTCTATCTGAAGTTAAGGGAGCAATGGGACTAAATTATTTTAAATTATAGATAAAATATGAATCGTAAAACTATCTCTTCCATAGGATCACAGGGATAGTTTTTTTATGATTTCTACCATAAATATAATTGACAAATTTTCATAGAATGGTATGATAGATACAATACAAAAAGAGTCAAGCTCAAAAAAAAAGAAAAGAGGAAACTTTAATGTCTAATTGGGATACTAAATTTTTAAAAAAAGGTTTTACCTTTGATGATGTATTGCTCATTCCAGCAGAAAGTCATGTGTTGCCTAATGATGCAGATTTAACAACAAAATTGGCAGATAATCTGACTTTAAATATCCCAATTATAACAGCCGCCATGGATACAGTCACAGAAAGTCAAATGGCTATTGCCATTGCTCGTGCGGGTGGTCTTGGAGTAATCCATAAAAATATGTCTATTGCGCAACAGGCGGATGAAGTTCGCAAGGTAAAACGTTCTGAAAATGGTGTTATTATTGATCCATTCTTCTTGACTCCAGAACACACGATTGCTGAAGCAGATGAACTGATGGGACGTTACCGTATCAGTGGTGTTCCAGTTGTGGAGACACTTGAAAATCGTAAATTGGTTGGTATTCTAACAAACCGAGATCTTCGCTTTATTTCAGATTACAATCAGCCAATCTCAAACCATATGACTAGTGAAAATCTTGTTACTGCTCCTGTTGGTACAGATCTTGCAACAGCTGAAAGCATTCTTCAAGAACACCGTATTGAAAAACTTCCTTTGGTTGATGAAGAAGGTCGTCTTTCTGGTTTGATTACTATCAAAGATATTGAAAAAGTGATTGAGTTTCCAAATGCTGCTAAAGATGAGTTTGGTCGTCTCTTAGTTGCAGGTGCAGTAGGTGTTACTTCAGATACATTTGAACGTGCCGAAGCCCTTTTTGAAGCAGGAGCGGATGCCATTGTTATTGATACTGCCCATGGTCACTCTGCTGGTGTTCTACGTAAAATCGCTGAAATTCGTGCTCACTTCCCAGACCGCACTTTGATTGCTGGAAATATTGCCACTGCTGAAGGTGCGCGTGCTCTTTATGATGCAGGTGTAGATGTTGTCAAAGTCGGTATCGGACCAGGTTCTATTTGTACCACTCGCGTGATTGCAGGGGTTGGTGTTCCACAAGTGACAGCAATCTATGATGCAGCAGCAGTTGCGCGTGAATATGGTAAAACAATCATTGCTGATGGTGGAATCAAGTACTCTGGAGATATTGTAAAAGCCCTTGCTGCAGGTGGGAATGCAGTTATGCTTGGATCAATGTTTGCTGGAACAGACGAAGCACCAGGTGAAACGGAAATCTTCCAAGGACGTAAGTTTAAGACCTACCGTGGTATGGGATCAATCGCTGCAATGAAGAAAGGTTCAAGTGACCGTTACTTCCAAGGTTCTGTCAATGAAGCAAACAAACTTGTTCCAGAAGGAATTGAAGGCCGTGTTGCCTATAAAGGAGCAGCAGCTGATATTGTCTTCCAAATGATTGGAGGTATTCGCTCTGGTATGGGTTACTGTGGTGCAGCTAACCTTAAAGAACTACACGACAATGCTCAATTTATTGAAATGTCTGGGGCTGGTCTAAAAGAAAGCCATCCTCATGATGTACAAATCACTAATGAAGCGCCAAACTACTCCATGTAAGTAGTAAAAAAGAACTCCTGATTTTCAGGAGTTCTTTTTGTTTACAATGTTGTCAATGTTAATTTACAGAAATTTTACCGTTTTGGATGTTGAAAATACTAAGATTTTCTGGTAAGTTTTGTAAGTGGTCTAAACTTGTTGTTGTAATAAAGGTTTGGATAGATTGAGAGATGGTTTCTAGTAATTTTAGTTGCCGTGTATTGTCAAGTTCACTCATAACATCATCAAGCAGTAGTATCGGAGACTCGTTGGTAATACTTTCCATTAGCTCAATCTCTGCTAGTTTGATAGAAAGTACAAGACTACGATGTTGACCTTGGCTTCCAAAACTAGCATCCATTCCATTGATATAAAAAGCAATGTCATCTCGATGAGGGCCAACTCCAGTATTCTTTTTAAATAAGTCTCTGGATCTGCTTTTCTCCAAAGCAATTTTAAAAGAATTTGTTAGCTGTTCGTCATCAGTGAAGTTGACAGATGATTGATAAGATATTGACAACTCTTCTAATTTATTTGAAATTTCTAAGTGTTTTTTTTGACCAAATTTCTCTAAGTCTTTAATGAATTTTATCCGATGCTTTATGACGCGACAACCATACTCTACTAACTGATCATCTAATACTGACAGAAATGTTTCATCAATCTTCTGACTAGATTTTAGGTAGGTATTTCTCTGCTTGAGTATATGGTTGTAGTTTGACAAGTCTGACAAGTAGATTGGTTTAATTTGTCCCAGTTCGATGTCTATAAATTTTCGACGGACAGAAGGTGCTCCCTTAATTAGCTGGAGATCTTCAGGTGCGAAGAGGACAACATTCATATGTCCGATGTAGTCTGATAGGCGCGCTTGTTTTAAGTGATTGACCTTAGTCACACGCCCTTTTGGCGTTAAATCAATTTCTAGAGGGATAGAGCTTGTTTTCTTCTGTAGCAAGCCAGAAAGATGGAGTTGCTCGTTATCAAAATGAATGAGATTTTTATCTGTACGAGTCCGATGACTACGTGTTAAGGCTAAAAAATAGATTGCTTCTAGAATATTGGTTTTTCCTTGTGCATTTTGACCTAGAAAGACATTTAATTTTGGATTGAAATCAATTTTTGCCTCTTTGTAGTTTCGAAAGGTTTTAATTGTTAAATGTTGGAGCCACATGGTTATCTTCCTGGAAAACGTGGAACTTGTTTGGTTTTAGGCGATGAAGAAGTTTTTTGTTTTTCTTTCTTGATACCTTTATTCATCTCTTTGACAAGTTTAGCAATTCGCTCTTTCTCAATCTTATCTGCTTGATACTCTTCTTGCTCTTTTAAACTTGGTTGTGTCAAGGTGATGTCAATCTTTAAATCAGGAATATCAATCGTATCTCCAATACGGATTTTTTTCCCACGTCTACTTTCTAACTCGCCATTAAAGTAAACTTGATGATCTATTAAAAAGGATTTGATAGCACCACCGCTTTGTATAATTCCAAGTTCTTTTAGGAGGGCTTGGAGCGTAATAAATTCTTCAAATAATTTGTATTCCATAATTCACCTCAATCTTTGGTATTATACCATATTTTCCTTGAAATAGCTGAAGGAAAGTTAGTTGAAATGAAAACGATTTTACTCTTTAAAGCTATAAAGAGAACAAGAAAAATTTTGATTTTCGTGGTATAATAGAACTCTATATGTAAGGAGGTAAGGTATGGAATTAGTGCCTGGAATTTCAGCACATTTTGTTCAATCCAAAAAGTTTAAAACAAATAAAATCACTATTCGTTTTACTGCTCCCTTATCTCTTGAGACAATAGCAGGACGCATGTTAAGTGCGAGTATGTTGGAGACGGCAAATCAAGCTTATCCCACATCACAAGCATTTCGCAGATACTTGGCAAGTTTATATGGAACAGATATTTCCACAAGTGCTTATCGTAGAGGACAGGCACATATTCTTGACTTAACATTTACTTATGTGAGGGATGATTTTTTAAGTAAAAAGAATGTCTTGACTTCTCGAATTTTGGAATTAGTAAAACAGACTTTATTTTCCCCCTTAGTTCAAGATGGTGCTTTTGAGCCAGCCTTATTTGAAATTGAAAGAAAACAGTTATTGGCTAGTTTAGCTACTGATATGGATGATTCATTTTATTTTGCTCATAAGGAGTTGGATAGCTTGTTCTTCCATGATGAGCGTCTTCAATTGAGATACAGTGATTTACGAAATAGCATTTCAAATGAGTCTCCAGAAAGTAGCTACACGTGCTTTCAGAATGCTCTGAAGAATGATCGTATTGATTTCTTTTTCTTAGGTGATTTTAATGAAGTAGAAATCACAGAATCACTGAAGTCATTATCCCTTACAGCTAGAGAGAACTGTGTTCCTATCCAATATTATCAGTCTTATTCGAATGTTCTACGAGAGGGAATGATTCAGAGGAATGTTGGGCAATCAATTTTGGAATTAGGGTATCATTCTCCTATAAAATATGGCGATGATGAGCATTTGCCCATGCTTGTGATGAATGGTTTGTTGGGTGAATTTGCACATTCGAAACTTTTTACAAACGTTCGTGAAAATGCTGGAATAGCCTACACAGTCTCTAGTCAATTGGATTTGTTTAGTGGTCTGTTAAGGATGTATGCGGGTATTGATAGAGAAAATCGAAATCAGGCTAGAAAAATGATGAATCATCAATTGCTAAATCTGAAAAAGGGTAACTTTACAGATTTTGAACTTGAACAAACCAAGGAGATGATTCGACGATCTTTGTTGATGGCTCAAGATAATCAACAGACCCTAGTTGAAAGAGTCTATTTGAATGCTCTATTGGGAAAATCAAGCTTTGATATGGATCGATTGGTGGCAAAATTAGAGAGTGTTGATAAAGAAGCTGTCTGTAAAGTTGCCAACAGTTTGAAGTTACAAGCGATTTACTTTATGGAAGGAGTAGAATGACAAAGGTTACTTTTGAAGAAAAATACTATCCTGCTGTAAAGGAAACAGTCTACAAAACACAATTGTCAAATGGATTGATAGTTTCTTTACTCCCTAAACAAGATTTCAATGAGGTTTATGGGATTGTAACAGTTCAATTTGGTTCTGTAGATGCAACTTATACAAGCTTGGGAAAAGGTTTACGTCATCATCCAGCAGGAATTGCACATTTTCTGGAACATAAATTGTTTGAAAGAGAAAACTCTGAGGATATAATGGCTGCTTTTACTCGATTAGGTGCGGACAGTAATGCCTTTACAAGCTTTACTAAGACCAGCTATCTTTTTTCAACAATTGACCATCTATTAGAGAATTTAGATTTGCTAGATGAGTTAGTCGGAGATGTTCATTTTACAGAAGAATCAGTTTTAAGGGAACAGGATATTATCCAGCAAGAACGAGAAATGTACCAAGATGATCCAGATTCACGCTTGTTTTTTGCAACATTAGCCAACCTTTATCCTGATACTCCTTTAGCAACAGATATAGTTGGAAGTGAAAAATCAATTTCTGAGATTCAAGTTTCAAATTTAAAAGAGAATTTTACAGAGTTTTACAAACCTGTCAACATGTCACTGTTTTTAGTTGGAAATATTGATGTAAAAGTTGTTGAGGAATACTTTTCGAAAAAGGGAAAGGAAGTTTCAAACCAGTTTACGGTTTCAAAAGAGCAACTACCCTTGCAGCCTGTGAAGCAAACAGATAGTCTTCGGATGGAAGTTTCTTCACCCAAACTTGCTGTTGCGATTAGAGGTAATGGGCAAATAATAGAAGCTGAGTCTTATCGTTACAATATTTTATTGAAATTACTATTTACGATGATGTTTGGTTGGACTTCTGATCGTTTTCAAAGGTTATATGAGTCTGGGAAGTTAGACGCGTCATTGTCACTTGAGGTTGAAGTCAATAGTCGCTTTCATTTTGTGATATTGACAATGGACACCAAAGAGCCTGTTTCTCTGTCACATCAATTTCGTAAAGCGATTCGTCATTTTAGTAGTGATGCGGATATTACCGAGGAGCATTTAGATCTTGTTAAGAGTGAGATGTTTGGTGAGTTTTTCAGTAGCATGAACTCTTTGGAATTTATTGCAACTCAATACGATCCAATGGATCGCGGAGAAACAATTTTTGATTTTCCGAAAATTTTACAGGAAATTACTTTGGAGGATGTTCTAGAAGCTGGACATCGTTTGATTGATAATGGTGATTTAGTTGATTTTACAATCTTTCCAGCTTAAAAGATGACTAATACTAGAAAGAAGGAATGGTACGTATGAGAAAAAAAACAATTGGCGAGGTTCTACGTTTAGCTAGAATTAACCAGGGATTGAGTTTAGAAGAATTGCAGGAAAAAACTGAAATTCAGTTGCATTTTCTAGAAGCTATGGAGGCAGATGATTTCGATCAACTTCCTAGCACCTTCTACGCTCGTTCTTTTTTAAGAAAATATGCCTGGGCAGTAGAGTTGGATGAGAGAATTGTTTTGGACGCCTATGATTCAGGTAGTATGATTACTTATGAAGAGGTAGATGTCGATGAAGAAGACTTGTCTGGTCGCAGACGGTCAAATAAGAAAAAAATGTCTTATCTCCCCTTGTTTTATTTCGTTCTATTTGCTTTGTCGATTTTAATTTTTGTGACTTACTATGTCTGGAACTACATCCAAACTCAGCCAAGTCCTTCTTCAGCTAATTATAGTGTTGTGAACTTGACTAGTTCAACAACCTCATCTAGTTCATCTTCTAGTAGTCAGATGTCTAGCTCGTCTTCTACTACGGAATCAACTATTACAGTGTCAGGTGAAGGAAACCGCATTGAAGCTCGGTATAAAACGAGTAAGGAAACGGCTACGATTCAACTGGCAGTTTCAGATGCAACTAGTTGGGTAAGTGTTTCAGGAAGTGAGCTGGAGGGTGGTGTGACACTATCCGCAGACAATAAGAATGCAAAAACAACAGTTTCAACTAAGAATCCCGTTACCATTACTTTAGGTGTAGTGAAGGGAGTTACTGTGACTGTGGACAATCAAACGATTGATACTTCGAAGCTGACAACTCAGACTGGAACTGTAACACTTACATTTACTACAGATTAAGGAAAAATCAATGAAAAAAGAACAAATTCCTAATGTATTAACTATTGGTAGAATTCTCTTTATACCTCTATTTATTCTTATTTTGACTTTGGGCCATTCACAAGGCAGTCATTTGCTGGCAGCGATCATCTTTGCAGTCGCTAGTATAACGGATTATCTTGATGGCTACCTTGCTCGTAAATGGAATGTAGTCAGCAACTTTGGAAAATTTGCAGATCCGATGGCTGATAAGCTGTTGGTTATGTCAGCTTTTATCATGTTGATTGAGTTAGGCATGGCTCCAGCTTGGGTTGTTGCTATTATCATCTGTCGTGAACTTGCGGTGACAGGCTTGCGTTTGTTGCTTGTTGAGACGGGAGGGACAGTTCTAGCAGCAGCGATGCCAGGGAAAATCAAGACCTTTAGTCAGATGTTTGCCATTATCTTTTTGCTCTTACATTGGGATTTAATTGGTCAGCTGTTGCTTTATATCGCTTTGTTTTTCACTATCTACTCTGGCTATGATTATTTCAAGGGTAGCGCTCATGTATTCAAAGGGACATTTGGTTCGAAATGAAATCGATTATTGAAGTAAAAGATCTGTCTTTTCGTTATAAGGAAGACCAGGATCATTATGACGTTAATAATATCTCGTTTCACGTGAAACGGGGAGAATGGCTTTCGATTGTAGGTCATAACGGGAGTGGGAAATCGACAACTATCCGTTTGATTGATGGCTTGCTTGAAGCAGAGTCTGGGGAAATCTGGATAGATGGGCAATTGCTGTCCTCTGAGAATGTTTGGGACTTACGCCGACAAATTGGTATGGTTTTTCAAAATCCAGATAACCAATTTGTGGGGGCAACTGTTGAAGATGATGTCGCCTTTGGTTTAGAAAATCAGGGACTTCCTCGTGAAGAAATGAAGAAGAGAGTGGCTGATTCTTTGGAGTTGGTAGGGATGCTGGACTTTAAGAAGAGAGAACCAGCTCGTTTATCTGGTGGCCAAAAACAACGTGTGGCCATTGCAGGAGTTGTTGCCCTGAGGCCAGCTATTTTAATTCTAGATGAGGCTACAAGTATGTTGGACCCCGAGGGACGACGAGAACTGATTCAGACAGTTCAAGAGATTCGAAAAGACAACCAGATGACAGTCGTCTCCATTACACATGACTTGGAAGAAGTTGCGATGAGTGACCGTGTCTTGGTCATGAAAAAAGGCCAAGTGGAGTCAACCAGCAGCCCAAGAGAACTTTTTTCTCGGGATGATCTTGACCAGATAGGGTTGGATGAGCCTTTTACTAATCAATTGAGAGAATCTTTGAGAGAGACTGGTTATCAGTTGCCGGATGGCTATTTGACAGAAGGAGAGCTAGAGGACAAGTTATGGGAATTACTCTAGAAAATGTGAGCTTTACCTATCAAGAGGGAACTCCCCTATCTTCATCAGCCTTGACTGATGTTTCTTTGACGATTGAGGATGGTTCCTATACAGCTTTAGTAGGGCACACAGGCAGTGGGAAATCAACGATTTTACAGCTTTTAAATGGCCTATTGGTACCAAGTAAGGGTTCTGTTCGAGTTTTCGATACCGTCATTACCCCTACATCAACCAATAAAGAAATTCGTCAGATTCGAAAGCAAGTTGGTCTAGTGTTTCAATTTGCTGAAAATCAGATTTTCGAAGAGACTGTTTTGAAAGATGTTGCATTTGGACCGCAAAATTTTGGAGTTTCTGAGGAAGAGGCCAAGAAAATTGCGCGTGAAAAGTTAGCCTTGGTAGGCATCGATGAGTCACTCTTTGAGCGCAGTCCTTTTGAACTTTCGGGTGGTCAGATGAGACGTGTGGCTATAGCAGGTATGCTAGCCATGGAGCCAACTGTCTTGGTTTTGGATGAGCCTACAGCTGGACTAGATCCTCTGGGCAGAAAAGAATTGATGACCTTGTTTAAAGAGCTTCACCTTGCTGGAATGACAATCGTTCTGGTAACGCATTTGATGGATGATGTAGCTGCATATGCTGATCAGGTTTATGTTATGGAAAAGGGGCGTTTGGTCAAAAGTGGCAAACCAAGTGAAGTTTTCCAAGATGTAGCCTCTATGGAAAAGGTGCAGTTAGGTGTGCCTAAAATCACAGCATTTTGTAAACGTTTGGCAGATAGAGGTGTAGCTTTTAAAAAACTGCCAATCAAGATAGAGGAGTTTAAGGAGTCGCTAAATGGATAGTATGATTTTAGGGCGTTATATACCAGGGGATTCCATCATTCATCGCTTGGATCCACGTAGTAAATTGCTTGCCATGATTCTGCTGATTTTGATTGTATTTTGGGCTAATAATCCCCTCACCAATCTCATTTTGTTTATAGCGACAGGTATATTTATCGCTTTGTCAGGCGTTTCCCTCTCATTTTTCGTTCAGGGATTAAAATCCATGTTCTTCTTGATTGCTTTTACGACTCTTTTTCAGCTCTTTTTCATTTCAAGTGGAAATGTCCTATTTGAGTTTTCTTTTATAAGAATAACGGATTATGCTTTGCAACAAGCAGGAATCATTTTCTGTCGTTTTGTGTTGATTATTTTCTTTTCAACCTTGCTAACCTTAACGACCATGCCTTTGAGTCTGGCAGCTGCAGTTGAAGCTCTTTTAGCACCGCTGAAACGCGTGAAAGTTCCCGTTCATGAAATTGGTCTCATGTTATCAATGAGTTTGCGTTTTGTTCCAACCTTGATGGATGACACAACGAGAATTATGAATGCTCAAAAAGCTCGTGGAGTTGACTTTGGCGAAGGTAGCATCGTTCAAAAAGTAAAGGCTATGATTCCGATTTTAATTCCTCTTTTTGCGACGAGCTTAAAGCGTGCAGATTCATTGGCAATAGCCATGGAAGCGCGTGGTTATCAGGGAGGAAAGGGTAGAAGTCAGTATAGACAATTGAGATGGAGTCAAAAGGATACACTGGCAATTCTTGTGATTTTGGTACTGGGATGTTTCTTATTTTTCTTAAAATCTTAGCAGGTTTGTAGGATTGGTAAGAAGCTCACAGTAGCAGGTTTTTAGTATAAAGGTAGGAATATGAACCGTTTTAAAAAATCAAAATATCTAATCATCGTTTTTGTCACAGTTCTGGCAGTTTCTGTTCTATTAGTGACAACCTATTCAAGCGCTATTGTGACGAAACTAGGAGATGGGATTTCTTTAGTAGATAGAATTGTTCAAAAACCCTTTCAGTGGTTTGATACTTTTAAATCAGATTTGGGACATTTGACGCAGACTTACAATGAAAACGAAAGTCTAAAAAAACAGCTTTATCAACTAGAGGTGGAGTCTAATCAATCAGAAAGTTTAAAAAATGAAAATGAACAATTACGTCAGTTGCTGGATATGAAGTCAAAATTGCAGGCTACAAAAACCATTTCAGCAGATGTGATTATGCGAGCTCCAGTATCTTGGAAACAAGAGTTAACAATTGATGTGGGAAGTTCAAAAGGAGCTTCTGAAAATATGTTGGCCATTGCAAACGGGGGTTTGATTGGTAGTGTTTCAAAGGTGGAGGATCATTCAACAACGATCAACCTATTGACAAACACCGAAAATTCAGACAAAATTTCTGTTAAAATCCTGCATGGCTCTACTGAAATTTACGGGATTATCGTTGGTTATGATAAGGAATCTGAACTGCTTAAAATTAGTCAATTAAACAGCAACAGCGACATTAGCGCGGGAGACAAGGTGACTACAGGGGGGCTCGGAAACTTTAATGTTAAGGATATCCCTGTTGGAGAGGTTGTTGCTACAACACACAGCAGTGATTATCTAACAAAGGAGGTAACAGTAAAGTTAAGTGCTGACACCAAAAATCTTCATGTGGTTGAGTTAGTGGGGAATTAGCAATGAGACTGTTAAAACAAATTGGTATTTTCTTTTTACTCCCTTTTGTTGTACTAATTGATGCACATATTGGACAATTAGCGGGATCCTTCTTCCCTCACTTTCATTTAGCAAGTCATTTTCTGTTTTTATTTCTCTTGTTTGAGACAATTGAGGTTTCAGAATATCTCTATCTAGCTTATTGCGGTATAGTGGGTTTGGTGTACGATATCTATTTTTTCCACTTGATAGGAATTGCAACACTTCTATTTATCTTGATAGGAGCTTCGCTCCATAAATTTAATAGTGTAATTTTGCTAAACCGTTGGACAAGAATGTTAACAATAGTTGTGATGAGTTTCCTATTTGATATGGGGAGCTACCTCCTTGCTCTTGCTATGGGATTGACAGTAGAATCGATGCCAGTTTTCATCGTCTATAGCCTTGTCCCATCAATGATTTTAAACTTTTTATGGATGCTTATTTTCCAATATATTTTTGAAAAATGTTATCTATAAGAAAGAAATAAAAATGTAACAAAGGCGTAATATTTATTATGTCTTTTTTTGGTATACTAGTAATGTCTTAAATAGAAGGAGTATCTACACAATATGAAGAAAAAAATCTTAGCGTCACTTTTATTAAGTACAGTATTAGTGTCTCAAGCGGCAGTATTGACAACTGTCCACGCTGAAACAACTGATGAAAAGATTGCTGCTCAAGATAGTAAGATTAGTAATTTGACATCTCAACAAAAAGAAGCTCAAAAACAAGTAGATGAAATCCAAACGCAAGTTACAGCTATCCAAACTCAACAAACGAACTTGGAAGCTGAGAATGAAACTCTACAAGCTGAATCTAAAAAACTTGAAGGAGAAATTACAGAGCTTTCTAAGAACATTGTTGCTCGTAATGAATCTTTGGAGAAACAAGCACGTAGCGCACAAACAAACGGTGCTGCAACTAGCTACATCAATACAATTGTAAACTCAAAATCAATTACAGAAGCTATTTCACGTGTTGCAGCAATGAGCGAGATTGTATCAGCTAACAACAAAATGTTGGAACAACAGAAAGCTGATAAGAAATCTATCGCTGAAAAACAGGTTGCAAATAATGAAGCAATCAACACTGTCATTGCGAACCAACAAACGCTTGCTGACGATGCACAAGCATTGACAACAAAACAAGCAGAGTTGAAAGTTGCTGAGTTAAACCTTGCTGCAGAGAAAGCTACTGCAGAAAGTGATAAAGCTACTTTGTTGGAACAAAAAGCAGCAGCAGAGGCAGAAGCAAAAGCGGCAGCTGAAGCAGAAGCGGCTTATAAAGCACGTCAAACAAGCCAACAACAATCAGTTGTTGCTTCTGGAAATACAACACTTTCAGATCAAGTGCAAGCAACTTCAAGCTCTTCATCAGATGATGATTCAAGCTACACTCCGGCACCTGCACCAACTCCAACAAGACAGCGTCCAACATACAGTACAAATGCTTCAAGTTATCCAACTGGAGAATGTACTTGGGGAGCTAAGACATTAGCGCCTTGGGCTGGAGATTACTGGGGTAACGGAGCGCAGTGGGCTACAAGTGCAGCAGCTGCAGGATTCCGTACTGGATCAACTCCACAAGTTGGTGCGATTGCATGTTGGAATGACGGTGGATATGGACACGTAGCGGTTGTTACAGCAGTTTCATCATCAACTAGCATTCAAGTATCAGAATCAAACTATGGTGGAGATCGTACAATCGGTAACAAACGTGGATGGTTTAACCCAACAACAACTTCTGAAGGTTACGTAACATACATCTATCCAAACTAATGAATGAAACGAAGAGGCTCGATTTGAGCCTCTTTTATTATTTTTTATCGGAAGCAAGGCCGAAATCTATCAAAACCACTTGAAAATATCGCTAAAATGTGGTAAAATGAAACTTGTCGTGTAAACGATAATACTCATTCTTGATGAATTGTAAAACTGTTGCCCTCGGGTCGTTTTGCAAGTTGAAGTCGAGGAGAGGAAAAAAACAAAAAGGAGAAATACTCATGGCAGTAATTTCAATGAAACAACTTCTTGAGGCTGGTGTACACTTTGGTCACCAAACTCGTCGCTGGAACCCTAAGATGGCTAAGTACATCTTCACTGAGCGTAACGGAATCCACGTTATCGACTTGCAACAAACTGTAAAATACGCTGACCAAGCATACGACTTTATGCGTGATGCGGCAGCTAACGATGCAGTTGTATTGTTTGTTGGTACTAAAAAACAAGCTGCTGACGCTGTTAAAGAAGAAGCAGAACGTTCAGGTCAATACTACATCAACCACCGTTGGTTGGGTGGAACTCTTACTAACTGGGGAACTATCCAAAAACGTATTGCTCGTTTGAAAGAAATCAAACGTATGGAAGAAGAAGGAATCTTCGACGTTCTTCCTAAGAAAGAAGTTGCACTTCTTAACAAACAACGTGCACGTCTTGAAAAATTCTTGGGTGGTATTGAAGACATGCCTCGTATCCCAGATGTAATGTACGTAGTTGACCCACATAAAGAACAAATCGCTGTTAAAGAAGCTAAAAAATTGGGTATCCCAGTTGTAGCGATGGTTGACACAAACACTGACCCAGACGATATCGATGTAATCATCCCAGCTAACGATGACGCTATCCGCGCTGTTAAATTGATCACAGCTAAATTGGCTGACGCTATCATCGAAGGACGTCAAGGTGAAGATGCAGCAGCAGTTGAAGCTGAATTTGCAGCTTCAGAAGCTCAAGCTGACTCAATCGAAGAAATCGTTGAAGTTGTAGAAGGCGACAACGCTTAATTCATATAAATAGTAATTACCTAGGAGGGCGGGGCCTAGCCCAGCTCTCCTATTTTTAAAAAATATAGGAGAATCAAAATGGCAGAAATTACAGCTAAACTTGTAAAAGAGTTGCGTGAAAAATCTGGTGCCGGTGTTATGGACGCTAAAAAAGCGCTTGTAGAAACAGACGGTGACATCGAAAAAGCGATTGAATTGCTTCGCGAAAAAGGTATGGCGAAGGCAGCTAAGAAAGCTGACCGTGTTGCTGCAGAAGGTTTGACTGGTGTATTTGTTAATGGTAACGTTGCAGCAGTAGTTGAAGTAAATGCTGAAACTGACTTCGTTGCGAAAAACGCTCAATTCGTTGACTTGGTAAACGCAACAGCTAAAGTAATTGCTGAAGGAAAACCAGCGAACAACGAAGAAGCTCTTGCTTTGACAATGCCTTCAGGTGAAACTCTTGAAGCTGCATATGTATCTGCAACAGCTACAATCGGTGAAAAAATCTCATTCCGTCGTTTTGCTTTGCTTGAAAAAACAGATGCGCAACACTTTGGAGCATACCAACACAATGGTGGACGTATCGGTGTTATCTCTGTAATCGAAGGTGGAGACGAAGCGCTTGCTAAACAAATCTCAATGCATATTGCTGCGATGAAACCAACAGTTCTTTCTTACAAAGAATTGGATGAGCAATTCGTTAAAGATGAGTTGGCACAATTGAACCACGTAATCGACCAAGATAACGAAAGCCGTGCAATGGTTGGTAAACCAGCTCTTCCACACTTGAAGTATGGATCAAAAGCACAATTGACTGATGAAGTGATTGCTCAAGCTGAAGCTGATATCAAAGCTGAGTTGGCTGCAGAAGGCAAACCAGAAAAAATCTGGGACAAAATCATCCCAGGTAAAATGGACCGCTTCATGCTTGACAACACTAAAGTTGACCAAGCATACACACTTCTTGCACAACTATACATCATGGATGACAGCAAGACAGTTGAAGCTTACCTTGAATCAGTAAATGCTTCAGTAGTTGAGTTCGCTCGCTTTGAAGTTGGTGAAGGTATTGAGAAAGCTGCAAACGACTTTGAAGCAGAAGTTGCAGCTACAATGGCAGCAGCCTTGAATAACTAATAGAAAAGGAAGCAAATTGCTTCCTTTTTCTTTTTGTCTAGAGAGTAGAGTCTGTATGAGTAAACAAAAAGCCCTTTAATAAGGGCTAAGTGCATTTAGGAGGCTACACTTCAAATTCATAGAGTGCTGTAGACAAATAACGTTCGCCGTTATCTGGTGCTAAAGCAAGTACTTTCTTACCTGTACCTAATTTCTTGGCAACCTCAATTGCCCCGTAAATCGCTGCAGCTGAAGAAATCCCAACAAGGAAGCCTTCTTTTCCACCAATTTCACGGCCAAGTGCTAAAGCATCATCTGACGTTACGCGGACGATACCATCATAGGCCTTTGTATCAAGTGTTTCAGGAATAAATCCAGCTGAGATACCTTGAATTTTGTGAGGTCCTGGTTTTTCACCAGACAAGATAGCTGACTCGTCTGCCTCAACTGCATAAACTTGAATGTTTGAATTTGCTGCTTTAAGAGCGTGAGAAACACCTGAGATCGTTCCACCAGTACCAACACCACCCACAAAAGCATCTAGTCCATCAGAACCGAAAGCAGCCAGTATTTCAGCTCCTGTTGTTCTTTCGTGTACTTCTGGGTTAGCTGGATTATTAAATTGGAGTGGAAGGAAGCCGTCACGTTCAGCGGCGATTTCCTGAGCTTTAGCAATAGCTCCTTTCATTCCTTCGCTACCAGGAGTGAGGACGAGTTCAGCACCATAGGCTTGGATAATCTTACGTCGTTCCACACTCATTGTTTCAGGCATGACGATAACAACTTTATATCCTTTAGCGGCACCGACCCATGAAAGACCGATACCAGTGTTTCCACTCGTTGCTTCAACAATGGTAGCACCCGGTTTTAGAATACCATCTTGTTCCGCTTTTTCAATCATGCTAAGGGCAATGCGGTCTTTTACTGACGATCCAGGGTTAAAAGCTTCTAGTTTAACATAGACGTCTGCAGCACCCTCTGGAACAATGTTGTTAAGTTTAACAATCGGTGTTTGTCCGATTAGTTCAGTGATATTGTTATAAATAGCCATAGATATACCTCTTTGTATAAGATGATACTAGTATAACGCGCTTAAGGCTATTTGTAAAATATAGAAATTCTATCAAAGTGATAGGATTTTTTTATATCAAAGGTCTAAGCCATTAATTTTTAATCGATTGTGATAAGCCAATTCTAATAAATAGGTGTAAAGAGGGAGGATGTCCGTTTTTTTAGGGAATTCAAATTTATGGAAACTCAGATGCTCATTATGTGCTTTTAGAAAGACATTTTCTAAGTAAGTGATTGTAATCTCACTATCATCTATACCTGCTCCAGCAGTTTCCATTTCAACGTTTACAATGTTCATCAAAAAGAGTGACTTAACAGACACCTTGCGACCAGTGGCTCCTTGCTTATCTGTAAAAATAATACGGATATTTGTAAAGATAATTGAATCGCGAATAAGTTTATATCCACTTTGAATTTCTTCATTCTCTAGTAGATATTGTCCATATTCTTTAATAAGAGTCTCTTTGTTCTCCTCGCTAAAGTTTCCAGCAAGTCCTTGAATAAATTTCCCAAAAGCCATAATTTCTCCTTCGTTTACACTAGGTTTACAGGGACTTCAACTTCTCGTAAACCTTGATCTGTTAAAGTAACCTTTCCATTAAAGAACTCAACAAGAGCAGCTTTGATCTTTTCTTTCTCTTCCTTATCAACATAGATCATTGTAGCAATTTGATCTGTAAAGTTTGTATCCAGCTCCATGAGATGATGCTCTTTAAGGAAATTGCCATATTCTTGATACTGAGCGTAAGACATCTGAATGGCTATACCAGCCTGTTCTTTGATTTCAATAATGCCAATTTCTTTGACAGCCAAGGCCACACTACCTGCATAAGCACGAATCAAACCGCCAGCACCTAGTTTGATGCCACCAAAGTAGCGTGTCACTACCACACAGAGATTGGTTAAATTATGATTTTCTAAGACACCCAGCATAGGGACTCCAGCAGTACCACTAGGTTCCCCATCATCACTCGTACGCTTGATCTCACTGCGTTCCCCAATAATAAAAGCAGAGCAGTTATGGGTGGCTTTGTAGTGTTCTTTTTTGATAGCAGTGATAAAGTCACGAGCTTCTTCTTCACTATAGACACGCTTGGCATAACAGATAAAGCGTGATTTTTTGATTTCTTCTTGGACCTGCCCATCCTCTTTAATTGTTCTAAATTCCATGATTTAATTGTACTAAAAAATTACCTAAAGTGCTAGATTTTTACGAATAAAGAAGTATGAAAGTAAATCCAAATTACCTCGGTCGCTTGTTTACTGAGAAAGAATTAACAAAAGAAGAATGTCAGATGGCTGAGAAACTTCCAGCAATGAGAAAAGAGAAAGGGAAACTGTTTTGTCAACGTTGTAATAGTAGTATTCTAGAAGAATGGCATTTGCCTATTGGTGCCTACTATTGTAGGGAGTGTTTGCTGATGAAGCGAGTCAGGAGTGATCAAGCCTTATACTATTTTTCGCAGGAAGATTTTCCAAAGCAAGATGTTCTCAAATGGCGTGGTCAGTTAACCCCTTTTCAGGAAAAGTTATCAGAGGGGTTGATTCGAGCAGTCGAAAAGAAAGAACCGACTTTAGTTCATGCTGTGACGGGTGCTGGAAAGACAGAGATGATTTATCAAGTTGTAGCTAAAGTGATTGATGATGGTGGTGCAGTTTGTTTGGCAAGCCCTAGAATTGATGTATGTTTAGAACTGTATAAGCGACTGCAGAATGACTTTGCTTGTGATATAGCGCTACTCCATGGCGAATCAGAGCCCTATTTTCGAACTCCCTTAGTAATTGCAACAACTCATCAGTTATTAAAATTTTATCATGCTTTTGATTTGTTGATAGTGGATGAGGTAGATGCCTTTCCTTATGTTGATAACTCTATGCTTTACTATGCTGTAAAGAATAGTGTAAAGGAGGATGGATTAAGGATATTCCTTACAGCAACTTCTACAGATGAGTTAGATAGGAAGGTTCACACAGGAGAATTAAAACGATTAAGCTTGCCGAGACGGTTTCATGGAAATCCTTTGATTATTCCTAAACCAGTCTGGTTATCGGATTTTAATCACTGTTTAGAGAAAAGTCAGTTGTCATCCAAGTTAAAGACCTACATTGAGAAACAGAGAAGAACAGGTTATCCTTTGCTGATTTTTGCATCAGAGATTAAAAAAGGCGAGAAACTAAAAGAAATCTTGAAGGAGCAGTACCCGAATGAGAATATCGGATTTGTGTCTTCTGTCACAGAAGACCGATTAGAGCAGGTGCAAGCTTTTCGAGATGGAGAACTAACAATACTGATCAGTACGACAATCTTGGAACGCGGGGTTACCTTCCCTTGTGTGGATGTTTTCGTAGTAGAAGCTAATCATCGTCTCTTTACCAAGTCTAGTTTGATTCAGATTGGAGGGCGAGTTGGACGCAGTATGGATAGACCAACTGGTGAGTTGCTCTTCTTTCATGATGGATTAAATGCTTCCATCAAAAAGGCAATCAAGGAAATCAAGCAGATGAATAAGGAGGCAGGGTTATGAACTGTTTATTATGTGGCCAGACTACAAAGAGTGAGCTGACTTTTAGCAGTCTCTTCCTTTTGAAGGATGATTGCAGTTATCTTTGCTCAGCTTGTGCTTCTAGTTTTGAGAGGATTGGTGAGAATTATTGCCCAAACTGTATGAAAACAGGCATGTCAACTAAGTGTCAAGATTGTAAACTTTGGTGTAAAGAAGGAATTCAGGTTGATCATAAGGCAATCTTTACCTATAATCAAGCTATGAAAGACTTTTTCAGTCGATATAAGTTTGATGGCGATTTTTTGCTTAGAAAGGTTTTTGCTTCTGTTCTTGCTGAGGAGCTGAAAAAGTATAGAGGATATCAATTTGTGTTGATTCCCCTAAGCCCTGAAAGATTGCTTGAGAGGGGGTTTAACCAAGTCGAAGGTTTGGTTGAGGCAACAGGCTTTTCTTTTAAAGATATATTAGGAAAAAGAGAAGAGAGCGCTAGTTCTTCTAAAAGCCGTTTGGAAAGGTTAGCTACTGAAATTCCATTTTTTATTAAAGATGGTATCTCATTTCCTAAGAAGATTTTGCTGATTGATGACATCTATACAACAGGGGCAACTGTGAATCGTGTGAAACGACTTTTGGAAGAAGCAGGTGCTTTGGAAGTTAAAACTTTTTCCCTTGTAAGATAAGGAAAAAATTTGCAAAATGAAAATGAAAGCGTTATAATATAATTAGAAAAACAAAAATGTTTAGAAAGAAGGTACTTATATGATTAAATATAGTATCCGTGGTGAAAACCTAGAAGTAACAGAAGCAATTCGTGATTATGTAGTTTCTAAACTCGAAAAGATCGAAAAGTATTTCCAACCTGAGCAGGAGTTGGATGCACGTGTGAACTTGAAAGTTTACCGTGAAAAAACAGCAAAGGTTGAGGTAACAATTCCACTTGGATCTATCACTCTTCGTGCTGAAGATATTTCCCAAGATATGTATGGTTCTATCGATCTTGTAACAGATAAAATTGAACGTCAGATTCGTAAAAATAAAACTAAAATCGAACGTAAGAATAAAAGTAAAGTTGCGACAAGTCAACTCTTTACAGATGCTCTAGTTGAAGATGCAGATGTTGTGCAACCCAAAGTCGTTCGTTCAAAACAAATTGATTTAAAGCCAATGGATTTAGAAGAAGCTCTTCTCCAAATGGATTTATTGGGACATGATTTCTTTATCTATGTAGATGTAGAAGATCAAACAACTAATGTTTTGTATCGCCGTGAAGATGGAGAAGTTGGTTTGTTAGAAGTAAAAGAATCATAAAATAGAATTTTTAAAGTGGTTTACACCAGTGTAAACCACTTTTGTATTGCAATATTATAAAAGGTATAAATGGGGGCAGTTATGAAAGACGTGGTGATTGTTTCTGCAGTACGAACTCCAATAGGCTCCTTTGGAGGAAGTTTGAAGAATGTTTCAGCTGTTGATTTGGGAGCGTTGGTTATTAAGAATGCTTTGGAAAAAGCCAATGTCAAACCAGAGCAGGTAGACGAAGTGATTATGGGGAATGTCCTAGGCGCAGGTTTAGGTCAAAACGTAGCTCGTCAAATGAGCGTTCATGCAGGACTCCCTGAATTTACACCAGCCTTTACTATCAACAAGGTTTGTGGTTCCGGTTTGAAGGCCGTGCAGTTGGCTGCTCAAGCGATTCGATGTGGCGATGCAGATATTATCGTAACTGGTGGTGCAGAAAACATGAGTCAGGCGCCATACGTTTTGCCAAGTTTCCGTTGGGGTGGCCGTATGGGCGATTCGAAAGTGGTAGATACTATGATTAAGGACGGTTTGTCTGATGCCTTTAACGAATACCATATGGGGATTACAGCTGAGAGTGTGGCTGAAGAATATGGCATCAGTAGAGAAGAGCAAGATGCTCTTGCTTTAGAGTCACAAAAACGAGCAGTTGCAGCTATAGAATCTGGACACTTTAAAGAAGAGATTGTGCCAGTTGTCATTCCTCAACGCAAAGGCGATCCTATCGTTTTTGATACAGATGAATATCCTAGAAAAGATGTTAGCTTGGAGAGCCTGTCTAAGCTAGGTCCGGTTTTCAAAAAAGACGGTTCTGTCACAGCGGGAAATGCTTCCGGTATCAATGACGGAGCAGCCGCTGTCTTGATGATGAGTGCTGAAAAAGCGGAAGAATTAGGGCTTTCAGTGATTGCCCGCATTCGTTCGTATGCAAGTGCAGGTTTGGATCCTAAGATGATGGGATGTGGACCGATTTATGCGACTCGCAAGGCTCTTGAAAAAGGCAATTTGACAGTTGAAGATCTCGACTTGATTGAGTCAAATGAAGCTTTTGCTGCTCAGGCTTGTGCGGTTGGTAAAACACTTGGTTTCAACACAGATATTGTTAACGTCAATGGTGGCGCCATTGCTCTTGGTCACCCAATTGGGGCTTCCGGTTGCCGTATCTTAGTGACTCTGGTACATGAGATGATGAAACGTGATGCTAAAACTGGCTTAGCAACTCTCTGTATCGGAGGAGGGATGGGGACTGCCCTTATCGTGGAACGTTAGGTGTTAGTGTTCTGAACACGTGGGTAGGAGGGTGATGATTCCCTCCTCTTTTTGTGTCTGAAGTTAGAGAAATGAAGGGCTTGCATCTTTTAAAAGGTCGCTTTTTAAGGGTTTTTGTGATATAATAATGCGCAAGAGGTTTAGAATGAAAAAAAATAATTTAATCCCGTTTTCTGCGGTCTTGCTAGGACTTGCAACTTTCGGAATCTTAACTTTGCTGATTATTTTTTCACATAATCTTGCTGTAACAATCACTGTTTTGTTTTTATTTGTACTGCTTTATCTGCTTTTATTTGTATGGCAAAAAAAACAGTATGAAAAGAGCGAAATTGAACAAATCCAATATGTAAATCACCAAGCCGAAAATAGCTTGAGTACTTTGCTTGATCAAATGCCGGTGGGAGTCCTGAAATTAGACTTGTCAAGTGGAGAAGTAGAATGGTTTAATCCATATGCTGAGCTGATTTTGACGACTGAAGAAGGGGAAATTGATGTTGAGTTAATTCAAACCATCATCAAGGCTTCTGTTGGGAATCCAGGTTCGTATGCTACCTTGGGCGAAACACGATATGCTGTCCATATGGACAAGGCTTCAGGCGTTTTGTATTTCTTTGATGTTTCTGGGGAGTACGAAGCAACTGTCGAATTGGTAACTAGCCGTCCAGTCATTGGAGTCATCTCGGTAGATAACTATGATGATTTGGAGGATGCGACATCTGACTCCGATATCAGTCATATAAATAGTTTTGTAGCCAATTTTGTTTCAGAATTTGCTAGTAAGTATGCTATGTTCTCTCGCCGTGTGGGGATGGATCGTTTTTATGTATTCACAGATTACACGGTACTAGAGGAATTGATGAATGATAAATTCTCTGTTATTGATACTTTCCGAGAAGAATCAAAACAGAGGCAACTAGCTCTAACCTTAAGTATGGGATTTTCTTATGGTGATGGAAACCATGAAGAGATAGGGAAAATTGCCTTGCTCAACTTGAACTTAGCAGAAGTTCGCGGTGGTGACCAGGTGGTGGTCAAGGAAAATAACGAAACCAAGAATCCTGTCTACTTTGGTGGAGGAACTGCTGCATCTATCAAACGTACTCGTACACGTACCAGAGCCATGATGACAGCCATTTCTGATAAGATTCGAAGTGTTGACCAAGTTTTTGTAGTCGGTCATAAAAATCTAGATATGGATGCTTTGGGATCTGCTGTTGGTATGCAGTTGTTTGCAAGTAATATTATTGAGAACAGTTATGCTGTCTATGATGCAGACCATATGCCAGCAGATATCGAACGTGCTATTCAGTTCTTGAAGAAGGAAGATGTCACGAAACTTTTATCTCTTACAGATGCGATGAAGTTAGTTACAAACCGTTCATTATTGATTCTGGTGGATCATTCCAAGACGGCTTTGACTTTGTCAAAAGATTTTTATGATTTGTTCACTCAAACTATTGTTATTGACCATCATAGACGTGATCAGGATTTCCCTGAGAATGCAGTCATCACCTATATTGAAAGTGGGGCAAGTAGTGCCAGTGAGTTGGTCACAGAATTGATTCAGTTCCAAAATTCTAAGAAAAATCGTTTGAGTCGTATGCAGGCCAGTGTTTTGATGGCTGGTATGATGCTGGATACCAAGAATTTCACATCTCGCGTGACGAGCCGAACCTTTGATGTGGCTAGCTATCTGAGAACACGGGGAAGTGACAGTATTGCTATCCAGGAGATTGCTGCGACAGATTTTGAAGAGTACCGTGAGGTAAATGAACTCATTTTACAAGGTCGTAAGTTAGGTTCAGATATCTTGATTGCCCGAGCTAAGGACTCAATGTCTTATGACACAGTTGTTATCAGTAAGGCTGCCGATGCTATGCTGGCTATGTCAGGTATTGAAGCCAGCTTCGTTCTAGCAAAAAATACACAAGGATTTATCTCTATCTCGACTCGAAGTCGTAGTAAAATCAATGTGCAACGCATTATGGAAGAGTTGGGTGGCGGTGGTCACTTTAATCTAGCTGCCGCGCAAATCGAGAATATGAGTCTAACAGAAGCAGGAGAAAAATTGACTCAACTAATCTTGGAAGAAGTAAAGGAAAAGGAGAAAGAAGAATGAAAGTAATCTTTTTAGCAGATGTTAAAGGAAAAGGGAAGAAAGGCGAAATTAAGGAAGTACCAACTGGCTACGCTCAAAACTTCCTGATTAAAAAGAATCTGGCCAAGGAAGCAACTGCTCAAGCAGTGGGTGAGTTGCGTGGAAAACAAAAATCAGAAGAAAAGGCTCATGCTGAAATGATTGCTGAAGCAAAAGCCATCAAGGCTAAGCTTGAAGCAGAAGAAACTGTTGTAGAGTTTGTTGAAAAGGTTGGGCCAGATGGTCGTACATTTGGGTCCATCACCAACAAGAAGATTGCAGAAGAATTGCAAAAGCAATTTGGTATCAAGATTGACAAACGCAATATTCAAGTGCAAGCACCAATTCGAGCAGTAGGTTTGATTGATGTACCAGTGAAAATCTATCAAGATGTTACAAGTGTCATCAATCTTCGTGTAAAAGAAGGTTAAGTTTACAACTTCTTGACAAGATTGTAAAAGGAAGGAAAGTCGGATGGCAGAAGTAGAGGAACTGCGAGTTCAACCTCAGGATATTTTAGCAGAACAATCTGTTCTGGGGGCTATTTTTATAGATGAGAGTAAGCTCGTTTTTGTCCGAGAATACATTGATTCTCGCGACTTCTTTAAGTATGCTCATCGGTTGATTTTCCAAGCGATGGTAGACTTGTCGGATCGTGGAGAAGCGATTGATGCGACAACAGTTCGGACGATTTTGGATAGCCAAGGGGATCTGCAAAATATTGGTGGATTGTCCTATCTTGTTGAAATTGTCAACTCAGTACCAACTTCAGCTAATGCGGAGTATTATGCTAAAATTGTTGCTGAAAAGGCTATGCTACGTCGCTTGATTTCCAAGTTGACAGAGTCTGTCAACCAAGCCTATGAGGCTTCTAAGCCTGCAGATGAAATCATCGCTCAGGCTGAAAAGGGACTCATTGATGTTAGCGAAAACGTCAATCGTAGTGGGTTCAAGAACATCCGTGATATTCTAAATATCAACTTTGGGAATCTAGAAGTTCGGTCACAACAAACAACGGATATCACAGGTATTGCTACAGGCTATCGTGATTTGGACCATATGACGACAGGTCTCCATGAGGAGGAACTAATTATCCTAGCGGCTCGTCCAGCGGTTGGTAAGACGGCCTTTGCTTTGAACATTGCTCAGAACATTGGGACTAAGTTGGACAAGACGGTTGCCATCTTTTCACTGGAAATGGGTGCAGAAAGTCTAGTAGACCGTATGTTGGCAGCAGAAGGTTTGGTGGAGTCCCATTCTATCCGTACAGGTCAATTGACTGATGAGGAGTGGCAAAAGTATACCATTGCTCAAGGGAACCTAGCTAACGCGAGTATCTATATCGATGATACGCCAGGGATTCGAATCACGGAAATTCGTTCGCGTTCACGCAAACTAGCTCAAGAAACGGGCAATCTAGGATTGATTTTGATCGACTACCTACAGCTTATTACAGGGACTGGTCGTGAGAACCGCCAACAAGAAGTCTCTGAAATTTCTCGTCAGTTAAAAATTCTAGCTAAAGAGCTAAAGGTTCCAGTCATTGCTCTTAGTCAGTTATCTCGTGGAGTGGAACAGCGTCAGGATAAGAGACCAGTCTTGTCTGATATTCGTGAATCGGGTTCTATCGAGCAGGATGCGGATATCGTAGCTTTTCTATACCGTGACGACTACTATGATCGTGCAGGTGAAGAAGAGGAAGGAATTCCAAATAACAAGGTTGAGGTTATCATCGAGAAAAACCGTAGTGGAGCTCGTGGAACGGTGGAATTGATTTTCCAAAAAGAATACAATAAATTTTCAAGTATCTCAAAGAGGGAGGCATAAGATGTCAGATGCATTTACAGATGTAGCCAAGATGAAAAAAATCAAAGAAGAGATCAAGGCGCATGAGGGACAAGTCGTTGAAATGACTTTGGAAAATGGCCGTAAGCGCCAAAAAAATAGATTGGGTAAGCTAATTGAGGTTTATCCATCTCTATTTATCGTTGAATTTGGGGATGTTGAAGGAGACAAACAAGCCAATGTCTACGTTGAATCCTTCACCTACTCAGATATCTTGACAGAAAAGAACTTGATTCGCTATCTAGACTAAGAATCCTAAAATGAAGTGAGCTTTGCTCACTTTTTTCTTTTTCTCCCGAATAGTATAAACGAGGGTAACCTCGGAAATTTATATTATTAAGGAGAATGAATGACGTTTTTTAAATCAGGAGTTAAGAAGAGTAGATGTACTCAGTTGAGTGTAGGGCTGGCTACTTTGTTTGTTACAAGTACCTTTTTGTTTGGTGGGGAATCGGTTCAAGCCGACAGTGTAGCGCGTGGAGATGACTATCCACTTCACTACAAAAATGGTAGTGTTGAAATCGATCAGTGGCGGATGTATTCTCGCCAGTGTACCTCTTTTGCGGCCTTTCGTTTGAGTAGTGTAAATGGCTTTGAGATTCCTCCTGCCTATGGAAATGCGAATGAATGGGGACATCGTGCAAGGCGAGAAGGCTATCGTGTGGATACTAAGCCAGAAGTTGGGGCTATTGCTTGGTCGACAGAAGGTTATTATGGGCACGTGGCCTGGGTATCAAATGTGTCGGGGGATACGATTGAAATCGAAGAGTATAACTATGGGGTTCGAGAAAAGTATAACCGTCGAAAAGTCAAGGCTAGTTCTATGACAGGTTTTATTCATTTCAAGGATTTATCTACTAGCCATAGTGCGGGTGAGAATGCTCGTAGCTCAGAGCTTCCGTCTAGTGGGACAATAGTATTCACGGGGAAATCACCTATTATGGACCACCCATCAAGCACAGGACCGGTTATTGACTACTATTATGCTGGTGAGAGTGTGAGTTATGACCAGGTTATTGAAAAGGATGGTTATAAGTGGCTCGGTTATTTGTCTTATAGCGGTTCTAGAAGATATGTGCAGTATGCAGAGCTAATCAATACAGAGAAAGGCTGGAAAAAAGAAGGAGGGAGTTGGTATTACCGAGAGAATGGTAAGCTAGCGACAGGATGGAAAAAAGTCAATGGCAATTGGTATCATTTAAAAGAAAATGGGGTCATGTCAACTGGCTGGATTAAGGATGGCTCTCACTGGTATTACCTGAAGGCTTCGGGTGAGATGCAGATGGGATGGCTTAAAGACAAGGGAACTTGGTATTACTTAGAGGAATCTGGTCGGATGAAAGCTAGTCAATGGTTCCAAGTCTCGGGCAAACACTACTATGTCGATGCTTCGGGAGCCTTAGCTGTTAATACGATTATTGATGGCTATAGACTCAACAGTGATGGGGCAAGAATAGGAAGTGTCTCTTAAACATCATACAGGCTTTCTTCTTGTTCATAAAATTTTAAAATGGATATCGAATTAGTTGACGTTCTTTGAATAGTATAATATAATAATATCAAAAACCATAAAGGGGCATTGTCTAATGGACAAGAGGAAAGTTATTTTAACAAGTTTAGCAAGTGCAGCTGTATTGGGTGCTAGTGTACTCGTTTCACAGCCTTCAGTAGTTAAGGCAGATGAAGGGAAAGCAGAAGAGCAGGCAGTTGCTCCTGCACAACCACAAGCTGGAACAGAAGGGGAGAGCGGTGCTCAAACTGAAAAGGGATCAGAAAACGCTAGTCCAGCTAATCCTGGTGCGACAAATCCAGCTAAAATGACCAAAGAAGAGTTGATGAAGGCTTTGGATGAACTTGAGGAACAGGCTATTAGTGATATTAAGGATAAGGAAGCGATTGAGGACAAAGAGGATGCAGCTGAAGCTGTGAAGGAATATATCGGTAAGATGTATATTTCAGATACTCTTGAGTCTGGAGAGCTTAGCTTAGATAATATCATCGCTGAATTGCCAGAAGGTGCAGAAGATAAGGCTGTGGTAACAGGTCCTGAAGTTCAAACTAATAAAAAATTATCTACTGAGGAGAAGGCTCTACTAGACCAGGCTGAAAAAGATGCCAAAGAACAAGTGTCTCAAGCGACGGATGCTCTGGTTCAAGCCCTAGAATCTCTTGAAAATGCTGTAATTGAAGATATTAAAAAAGATGCTTCAATAACCGATAAAGAAGCGGCTATCAAAGAAGCCAAAGAAGAGATTGGTAAAGAAGATCTTTTGAAGGCTATCGCAGATGAGGATTTGGAGATTGGTGATGTTATTGTAGACTGGCCAGCAGATACGAGCGAGCACAAAACAGTAGCTGAACCTGTATCAGAATTCACAGATGAAGACCAAGCTAAGTTAGATGAAGCTGATAAAGAGGCTCAGGTTGATGCAGCAAAAGTTCGCTCAGATCTAATCGCTACCCTAGAAAAAATTGAAAAATCAACCATCGACGACATCAACAAGGATGCCACTATCACTGATAAGGAAGCAGCCATCAAGGCGGCTAAAGAAGTGATTGGCAAGGACGGCATCTTGAAAGCCATCGAAGAAGGTGACATCGAAGCGTCAGATTTGTTAGACGATTTCTTAGCAGAAGACAGTGATCAGGTGACACCGGCCGAAGCGACGAGCCAAGAAGATTTCTCAAGTCAAGACCAAGCAAAACTGGCTGCAGCGGACAAGGAAGCAGCGGAAGAAGCTAAGAAAGAAGAAGAGGCTAAACAAGCTGCAGAAGCAAAGGCTCACAGCGAATTGTTGACTGCTCTTGAAGGTATCGAAAAATCAACCATCGACGACATCAACAAAGATGCTTCTATTACTGATAAGGAAGCGGCGATTAAGGCAGCTAAAGAAGTGATTGGCAAGGACGGCATCTTGAAAGCCATCGAAGAAGGTGACATCGAAGCGTCCGACTTGTTAGATGATTTCTTGGCAGAAGACAGTGATCAGGTGACACCGGCCGAAGCAAAAACTCAATCTCAACTTTCTAGCCAAGACCAAGCTACACTCGCTGCAGCGGACAAGGAAGCGGCTGAGGAAGCCAAGAAAGAGGAAGAAGCTAAGCAAGCTGCAGAAGCAAAGGCTCACAGCGAATTGTTGACTGCCCTTGAAGGTATCGAACAATCAACCATCGACGACATCAACAAGGATGCCACTATCACTGATAAGGAAGCGGCGATTAAGGCAGCTAAAGAAGTGATTGGCAAGGATGCTATCTTGAAAGCTATCGAAGAAGGCGACGTCGAAGCGTCCGACTTGTTGGCAGATTTTTTGGCAGAGGACAGCGATCAAGTAACACCAGCCGAAGCAAAAACTCAATCTCAACTTTCAAGCCAAGACCAAGCCAAGCTAACTGCAGCTGACAAGGAAGCGGCGGAAGAAGCAGCAAAAGTTCGCTCAGATCTAATCGCTACCCTAGAAAAAATTGAAAAATCAACCATCGACGACATCAACAAGGATGCCACTATCACTGATAAGGAAGCAGCCATCAAGGCGGCTAAAGAAGTGATTGGCAAGGACGGCATCTTGAAAGCCATCGAAGAAGGTGACATCGAAGCGTCAGATTTGTTAGACGATTTCTTAGCAGAAGACAGTGATCAGGTGACACCGGCCGAAGCGATGAGCCAAGAAGATTTCTCAAGCCAAGATCAAGCTAAACTGGCTGCAGCAGATAAGGAAGCAGCGGAAGAAAATAGTAATGCAAAAAAACTTGAGCTAAGTAAATTAGAAGAGCAAGTTGCTAAGATTAAAGCGCAGTTATCAAGTTTACAAGTTTCTGGTGACAAGAATAGTCAAGTAAAAGACTTGCAACAAGCTTTAGTAGACTATGAGGATGCTATTAAGACTCTAAGTAGTGTCATGTCAGCTGTTCTTGAAATTGAAGACTTTAAAGGTGGGGTGAACGCAGTAGAAGCTGCAACTGCAGAGTTGCCAGAATACAACAAAGGTGCAAATGCGGTAGAAGCTGCTGTAAATGAACTCCCAGCCTATGCAGAAAGTGGCGCTCCAGTCGTAGCGAACGTTCCAGCTTACGGAGAAAGCGGTGCCCCAATAGTAAACAACACTCCGCCTTATGCAGAAAGTGGCGCTCCAGCCGTAGCGAATGTTCCAGCTTACGGAGAAAGCGGTACACCAATAGTAAACAACACTCCGCCTTATGCAGAAAGTGGCGCTCCAGTCGTAGCGAATGTTCCAGCTTATGGAGAAAGCGGAACACCAATAGTAAACAATGCTCTGCCTTATGGAGAAAGTGGCGCTCCAGCCGTAGCGAATGTTCCAGCTTATGGAGAAAGTGGTGCCCCAGCCCTAGCAAATGTTCCAGTTTATGGAGAAAGTGGTGCTCCGGCAGTGGCTACTATTCCAGCCTATGCTGAAAAGATTGAGCCTGCAGTAAATGAAGTTCCGGAATACACTGGCAGTGTAGCTCCTTTGGCTACAAACCCTACTCTTGGAACTGAACAAGATCGTACCTATAAAGCGCCTGCAGCAACGGATGAGCAACTCCTTCCAAATACAGGAAGTAAAGATGCTTCAGCAGTCGCATCACTAGGATTTGTTGGTCTCCTTCTTGGTTTGCTACCATTTGCAAAGAGAAAATTTAATAAATAAATCGCATGAAATCAATAAAAGAAAAGGATTTGAATGGTCCTTTTCTTTTTTATGGTGAAATAGGGACAAGTCCACGTTTTTCAGCTCTTTCCGATGGTATTTTTCCTTGCTTTCCTTTATAATGGGTGTATGGACAAGAAAAAATTATTATTAATTGATGGATCTTCAGTTGCTTTTCGAGCTTTTTTTGCGCTCTATCAGCAGTTGGATCGTTTTAAAAATGCTAATGGCCTTCATACCAATGCAATCTATGGCTTTCAACTCATGTTGAATCATGTCTTAGAGCGGGTTGAGCCCAGCCATGTTTTGGTAGCCTTTGATGCAGGCAAGACGACTTTCCGAACAGAGATGTATGCAGACTACAAGGGTGGCCGTGCTAAAACTCCAGATGAGTTTCGTGAGCAATTTCCCTTCATTCGTGAGTTGTTAGACCACCTTGGGATTCGCCATTATGAGTTGGCTCAGTATGAAGCGGATGATATCATCGGAACTCTAGGCCGTTTGGCTGAGAAGGATTCTTTTGATGTGACTATCGTCAGTGGAGATAAGGATTTGATCCAGTTGACGGACGAGCATACGGTGGTCGAGATTTCCAAAAAAGGTGTGGCTGAGTTTGAGGCCTTTACGCCGGACTATCTCATGGAAAAGATGGGCCTCACGCCAGCTCAGTTCATTGATCTTAAGGCCCTCATGGGGGATAAGTCTGATAATATCCCTGGTGTCACGAAAATCGGTGAAAAGACGGGTATCAAGCTCTTGCTGGAGCATGGTTCGCTTGAGGGTATTTATGAAAATATTGATGGGATGAAGGCTTCTAAGATGAAGGAAAATCTCATCAATGATAAGGAACAAGCCTTTTTATCTAAAACACTAGCGACCATTGAGACTCAGGCACCGATTGAGATTGGCCTTGATGATTTGGTCTATAATGGCCCAGATGTGGAAAATCTTGGGAAATTCTACGATGAGATGGGCTTCAAACAGCTCAAACAAGCTTTAAATATTTCGTCAACGGATGCGCCTGAAAGTTTGGATTTCGCCATCGTTGACCACGTTAGTCAAGACATGCTGAGTGCCGACTCTATCTTCCACTTTGAACTCTTTGGGGAAAACTACCATACAGATGATTTGGTTGGTTTTGCCTGGTCCTGTGGGGATAAACTTTACGCCACAGACAAACTTGAGCTTTTGCAAGAGCCGATTTTCAAGGAATTTTTAGAAAAAACATCTCTGAAAGTGTATGACTTTAAGAAAGCGAAGGTTCTTTTAAATCGCTTGGGTTTGAACCTGCAGGCACCTGCTTTTGACAGTCGCTTGGCAAAATACTTACTCTCTACTGTCGAGAATAATGAAATTTCAACTATTGCTAGTCTCTATAGTCAAACTTACCTAGTCGATGATGAGACTTTCTACGGTAAGGGGGTCAAGAAAGCTATCCCTGAGAGAGAGAAATTCTTGGAGCATTTGGCTCGCAAGGTTGCAGTATTGGTTGAAACAGAGCCGGTTTTACTCGAAAAACTCAGTGAACATGGACAGTTAGATCTCCTCTATGATATGGAGCAACCTCTGGCTTTTGTCCTTGCTAAGATGGAAATTGCTGGTATCAAGGTCAAAAAAGAAACCCTACTTGAAATGCAGGCTGAAAATGAGGTTGTCATTGAGCAACTCACTCAAGAGATTTACGAACTGGCTGGTGAGGAGTTTAATATCAATTCTCCTAAGCAGTTGGGTGTGCTTCTCTTTGAAAAACTCGGTCTTCCTCTAGAGTACACTAAGAAAACCAAGACAGGTTACTCGACGGCCGTGGATGTGCTAGAGCGTCTAGCTCCTATTGCTCCGATTGTTAAAAAAATCCTCGACTACCGTCAGATTGCTAAGATTCAATCCACTTATGTGATTGGTTTGCAAGACTGGATTTTGGATGATGGCAAGATCCACACGCGCTATGTGCAGGATTTGACTCAGACTGGGCGTTTGTCTAGTGTGGATCCAAACTTGCAAAATATCCCTGTTCGCTTGGAACAAGGCCGTCTCATTCGTAAAGCTTTTGTCCCTGAGTGGGAGGATAGTGTGTTGCTCAGCTCGGACTATTCACAGATTGAATTGCGCGTTTTGGCTCATATTTCTAAAGATGAGCACTTAATTAAGGCTTTCCAAGAAGGAGCTGACATCCATACTTCAACGGCCATGCGGGTCTTTGGCATTGAACGTCCTGAAGATGTGACTCCAAACGACCGTCGTAATGCCAAGGCGGTAAACTTTGGAGTGGTTTACGGGATTTCAGATTTTGGTTTGGCAAACAATCTTGGTATTAGTCGTAAGAAGGCCAAAGCCTACATTGACACTTACTTTGAACGTTTTCCTGGAATCAAAAACTATATGGAAGAAGTGGTACGTGAAGCGCGTGATAAGGGCTATGTAGAGACCCTCTTCAAGCGTCGTCGTGAGTTACCAGATATCAATTCGCGTAACTTCAACATTCGTGGTTTTGCAGAGCGGACTGCCATCAACTCTCCTATCCAGGGTTCGGCAGCAGATATTCTCAAGATTGCAATGATCCAGCTAGACAAAGCTCTAGTGGAAGGTGGCTATCAGACCAAGATGCTCTTGCAAGTGCACGATGAAATCGTCCTTGAAGTTCCGAAATCAGAACTAGCAGCCGTTAAAGATCTAGTGAAACAAACCATGGAAGAAGCTATCCAGCTCAGTGTTCCCCTTATCGCAGATGAGAATGAAGGGGCAACCTGGTACGAGGCTAAATAAGAAAGCTATGATAGAGTTTGAAGCATTTGCCTTCAAACTCTTTTTCATGGTTTTCTGTAAGCAGTTTCCTTGACTTTTCCTTGTATTTGCGTTACTATATTTCCATATAAGATATGGGAGTCTGTGTACAGTCTGAGAGGAAGTGTTAAACTTCGACCGCACCTGATCTGGGTAATGCCAGCGTAGGGAACGATACTTAGCCGAATTCTGCACCTTTTCCATATATGGCAAAGGTTTTTCTTTTTGTCAAAGGGAAACCTGAGAAAAGGAGGTTTTTATGAAAGCAAGCATTGCCTTGCAAGTCTTGCCCCTATCACAGGGGATTGATCGAATTGCTATTATCGATCAGGTGATTGCTTATCTGCAAGCTCAGTCCGCGACCATGGTAGTGACACCATTTGAAACGGTTTTGGAAGGAGAGTTTGATGAGCTCATGCGCATTCTCAAAGAAGCGCTTGAAGTGGCTGGGCAGGAGGCAGATAATGTCTTTGCAAATGTCAAAATAAATGTAGGAGAAATTTTAAGCATCGATGAGAAACTTGAAAAGTATACTGAGACGACACATTAGTCTATTGGGTTTTCTAGGAGTCTTGTCAATCTGGCAGTTAGCGGGAATATTCAAACTTTTACCCAAGTTTATCCTACCAACTCCTTTTGAAATTCTCCAGGCCTTTGTTCGTGACAGAGAATTTCTCTGGCACCATAGCTGGGCGACCTTGAGAGTGGCTTTACTCGGACTAGTCTTAGGAGTCTTGATTGCCTGTATCATGGCTGTGCTTATGGACAGTCTGACTTGGCTCAATGATCTTATCTACCCTATGATGGTGGTTGTTCAGACCATTCCGACCATTGCTATAGCTCCTATCTTGGTCTTGTGGCTAGGCTATGGAATTTTGCCCAAGATTGTCTTGATAATCCTGACAACAACCTTCCCTATCATCGTCAGCATTTTGGATGGTTTTAGGCATTGTGACAAGGATATGCTGACCTTGTTTAGTCTGATGCGAGCGAATCCTTGGCAAATCCTGTGGCATTTTAAAATCCCGGTCAGTCTACCTTACTTTTATGCAGGTCTGAGGGTCAGTGTCTCCTACGCCTTTATCACAACAGTGGTATCTGAGTGGTTGGGAGGCTTTGAAGGACTAGGTGTCTACATGATTCAGTCCAAGAAACTGTTTCAGTATGATACCATGTTTGCCATTATTATTCTGGTGTCGATTATCAGCCTTTTGGGTATGAAATTGGTCGATATTAGTGAAAAATATGTGATTAAATGGAAACGTCCCTAAGATAAGGATGTTTTAGAAAAAGAAAAGAGGAAATGAAGATGAAGAAAACATGGAAAGTGTTTTTAACGCTTGTGACAGCTCTTGTAGCTGTCGTGCTGGTGGCTTGTGGTCAAGGGACTGCTTCTAAGGACAATAAAGAAGCAGAACTCAAGAAGATTGACTTTATCCTAGACTGGACGCCAAATACTAACCACACAGGGCTGTATGTTGCCAAGGAAAAAGGTTATTTCAAAGAAGCTGGAGTGGATGTTGATTTGAAATTGCCACCTGAAGAAAGCTCATCTGACTTGGTGATCAATGGCAAGGCACCATTTGCTATCTATTTCCAAGACTACATGGCTAAGAAATTGGAAAAAGGTGCAGGCATTACTGCCGTTGCAGCTATCGTTGAGCACAATACATCAGGAATCATTTCTCGTAAATCTGACAATGTCAGCAGTCCAAAGGACTTGGTTGGCAAGAAATACGGAACTTGGAATGACCCAACTGAGCTTGCTATGTTAAAAACCTTGGTAGAATCACAAGGTGGAGACTTTGAAAAGGTTGAAAAAGTACCAAACAACGACTCAAACTCGATCACACCTATTGCTAATGGGGTCTTTGACACCGCTTGGATTTACTACGGTTGGGATGGTATCCTTGCCAAATCTCAAGGTGTAGACGCTAACTTCATGTACTTGAAAGACTACGTCAAGGAGTTTGACTACTACTCACCCGTTATCATCGCAAACAACGACTATCTGAAAGACAACAAGGAAGAAGCTCGCAAAGTTATCCAAGCTATTAAAAAAGGCTACCAATATGCTATGGAACACCCAGAAGAAGCAGCGGATATCCTTATCAAGAATGCACCTGAACTTCAGGAAAAACGTGACTTTGTCATCGAATCTCAAAAATACTTGTCAAAAGAATACGCAAGTGACAAGGAAAAATGGGGACAATTTGACGCAGCTCGCTGGAATGCTTTCTACAAATGGGATAAAGAAAATGGTATCCTTAAAGAAGATTTGACAGACAAAGGCTTCACTAACGAATTTGTAAAATAATGACAGAAATTAGACTAGAACACGTAGGCTATGCCTATGGCGATGAAAAGATTTTAGAGGACATCAACCTGCAGGTGACTTCGGGTGAAGTGGTTTCTATCCTAGGTCCAAGTGGTGTTGGAAAGACCACCCTCTTTAACCTAATCGCTGGGATTTTAGAAGTCCAGTCGGGGCGAATTGTCTTGGACGGTGAAGAAAATCCCAAGGGGCGCGTGAGTTATATGTTGCAAAAGGATCTACTCTTGGAGCACAAGACGGTACTTGGCAATATCATCCTACCCCTCTTGATTCAAAAGGTGGATAAGGCAGAGGCCATTGCCCGAGCGGATGACATCCTTGCGACCTTCCAGTTGACAGCTGTACGGGATAAGTATCCTCACGAACTCAGCGGAGGGATGCGCCAGCGTGTAGCCTTGCTTCGGACCTACCTTTTCGGGCACAAGCTCTTTCTCTTGGATGAGGCCTTTAGTGCCTTAGATGAGATGACAAAGATGGAACTCCACGCTTGGTACCTGGAGATTCACAAACAGTTGCAGCTGACGACCTTGATTATCACCCACAGTATCGAGGAAGCCCTCAATCTCAGTGACCGCATCTATATCCTAAAAAATCGGCCTGGGCAGATTGTTTCTGAAGTCAAACTAGATTGGTCCCAGAGCGAAGACAAGGAAGTCCAAAAAATTGCCTATAAACGTCAAATCTTAGCGGAATTGGGATTAAATACTTAGATCCTTAGAACAATATTATATATTAAATCCAAGCAAGAACCCTGCTTGGATTTAATTGTTTCAAAGCTTATGCGGACGTGGGATTGGCTGACTTATCCATCTATCTGATAAGTTAATATAAAAATTAGCACATTATAGTTGACATTCTGTTATAGACCTGTATAATATAATTGAACCATTATAGATAATAAGGAGGATAATGTGGTGAAAAAGAGAACTAGCAAACTCTTTCATGGCTTGATGGCCTTGCTACTGGTTGTGTCGGTCTTTTTGCCTGCACTAAGACTTAATGGCGTTGTTAGTGCTGCCGAAAAAACTGAATCAGAGTACACTTTGACTACTGAGCCAACGATTAATACGAACCGTTTAGTCGATCATGCCAAATATGGTGAAGGTAAGTTCTATCTTAAAACAACTTACGCATTCCCAGACAATGTAACTCTGAATAACGGTGATTTCATGGTTTATCACGTTCCAAATGAGTTCAAAATCGAAGTAGATTCTACTACAGATTTGAAAGCTCCGAACGGTGAAACGATTGCATCGCTGACAACAGAGAAGGCAACGAATACTGCTAAGATTACAGTAACAAACGAAGAGTACTTTAAGAAGTTTAATGAGAACAAACAAATTGTTGCATCATTTACTGTGGTATGGGCAGACCATGTTGAAAAGAACAAGGAATATGAAATTAACATTCCTGGTGCAGGAGTTTACCATTTGACTCGTATCGTTCCAGACGTTGACCCAACTGGATTTACTAAATGGGGAGTTCAAGACTCAGACGATCCTAACTATGTAAACTGGCGTATCCGTGTTAACCGCTATGCAAAATCTTACACTGGTGTTAATATCCAAGATACTATTCCAGATGGGCAAGTTCTTGCAAGTGAAATCACTGGTTACTACTTCCCAGACTGGGAAAATGGTTACGGAAGAACAAAATTGGATAGTGCTCATGTCCAAGTAACAGATAAGAACCATTTCTCAATTACACCTAACGGTGATGGAACTCTTGATCATAAAGGTTTGTTCATCCTATACCGTACTCGTTTGACTAAACCAGTTGACCAAGTTACTAAACGTGTACTAAATAACGTGTCGGTAACTACAAACGAGGAAGCTCAACCGATTGATTTTGAAGGTTTTGCACCAATTACCACAACAGACGGTATTGGTGGAGGCGCCAAATCGGATGAGGTAGCTTTAGAAGTAACTAAGAAACTTGAAGGTAAAACTCTTGAAAAAGATGCATTTAGTTTCCAACTTCTAGATGACAAAGGTAATATTTTACAAACTGTCAAAAATGATGAGAATGGTAAAGTGAAGTTCGAGGCAATCAAATACAAAGAAGCAGGAACTTTTAAATATACCATTAAAGAAGTTAATGATAACAAACCTGGATACACTTATGATGCGAACGTCCTTAAAGCGACTGTAACAGTAGAAGATGTTTTGGGTGAAAAATTAGCGAGCGTCAAATTTGAAGATTCTAAGAAAGAATTTACAAACACATACGCTGCTAAAGAAGCAAAACTTCAACTTGAAGCTAAGAAAGTCTTGAACGGTAAAGCTATTGAAGCTGGCCAATTTGAATTTGAGTTGAAAGAAAACGGAACAGTTCTCCACACTGTTTCAAACGATGCAAAAGGTAAGATTCAATTCCCAGAACTTACGTTCACAAAAGAAGAAACTCGTACATTCACTATCACTGAAAAAGCAGGTGATGTAGCCGGAGTTGAATACGATCCAAATGCTTATGAAGTGACAGTAGTCGTTAAAGATAACGGTCAAGGTCAACTCGTTGCAACTGCAACAGGTGCTGACAACCTTACTTTCACAAACGTTTATAAAGCTAAACCAGCTAAAGAAACTATCACAGCTACTAAAGTCTTGAACGGTAAAGCGCTTGAAGCAGACAAATATGAGTTTGAACTTAAAGAAGGTGACAAAGTAGTCGCAACAGCTAAGAATGCTGCAGACGGTACTGTTACTTTCCCAGCAATCAGCTATGATGCTGCAGGCCCTCACACTTACACAATTACTGAAAAAGCAGGTAGTGAAGCAGGTGTGACCTATGATAAAACTTCTCACACAGTAACTGTTGATGTTAAAGATAATGGTCAAGGACAACTTGTAGCAACAGTTACAGATAACAACCCAACCTTCACCAACACTTATAAAGCAGCTCCAGCAAAAGCTACTATCACAGCTAAGAAAGTCTTGGATGGTAAAGCTCTTGAAGCTGATAAATACGAATTCGAACTTAAAGAAGGTGACAAAGTCGTTGCAACAGCTAAAAACGCTGCAGACGGAACTGTTACTTTCAAGGAAATCGAATACAAAGAAGCAGGCGACCACACTTACACTATCTCTGAAAAAGCAGGTAGCGAAGGAGGTGTGACATACGACACTGCTACACATGAAGTGACAGTAAACGTTACAGATAACGGTCAAGGTCAACTTGTTGCGGCTGTTACAGGTAACAACCCAACTTTCACCAACACTTATAAAGCAGCTTCAGCAAAAGCTACTATCACAGCTAAGAAAGTCTTGAATGGTAAGGCCCTTGAAGCTGGTAAATATGAATTCGAACTTAAAGAAGGTGACAAAGTCGTTGACACAGCTACAAACGCTGCCGACGGTACTGTGACTTTCAAAGACATTGAGTACGCAGCAGTAGAAAACCACACTTACACTATCTCTGAAAAAGCAGGTAGTGAAGGAGGTGTGACATACGACACTGCTAAACACGAAGTTAAGGTAGCAGTTACAGATAACGGTCAAGGCCAACTTGTTGCGGCTGTTACAGGTAACAATCCAACCTTCACCAACACTTATAAAGCAGCTTCAGCAAAAGCTACTATCACAGCTAAGAAAGCCTTGAATGGTAAAGCTCTTGAAGCTGATAAATACGAGTTTGAACTTAAAGAAGGTGACAAAGTCGTTGCGACAGCTAAAAACGCTGCCGACGGTACTGTAACTTTCGAAGCTATTGAATACGCAGTAGCAGGTGACCACACTTACACTATCACTGAAAAAGCAGGTAGCGAAGGTGGTGTGACATACGACACTGCTACACACGAAGTGACAGTAAACGTTACAGATAACGGTCAAGGTCAACTTGAGGCGGCTGTTACAGGTAACAACCCAACTTTCACCAACACTTATAAAGCAGCTTCAGCAAAAGCTACTATCACAGCTACTAAAGTCTTGGATGGTAAGGCCCTTGAAGCTGGTAAATACGAATTCGAACTTAAAGAAGGTGACGAAGTCGTTGCGACAGCTAAAAACGCTGCCGACGGTACTGTTACTTTCGAAGATATCAAGTACGCAGCAGCAGGCAACCACACATACACTATCACTGAAAAAGCAGGTAGCGAAGCAGGTGTGACATACGACACTGCTAAACATGAAGTGACAGTAAACGTTACAGATAACGGGCAAGGCCAACTTGTTGCTACTGTTACAGGTAACAACCCAACCTTCACCAACACTTATAAAGCAGCTTCAGCAAAAGCTACTATCACGGCTACTAAAGTCTTGACTGGTAAAGCTCTAGAAGCTGATAAATACGAGTTTGAACTTAAAGAAGGTGACAAAGTCGTTGCGACAGCTAAAAACGCCGCAGACGGAACTGTGACTTTCGAAGCTATCGAATACGCAGCAGCAGGTAACCACACTTACACTATCACTGAAAAAGCAGGTAGCGAAGCAGGTGTGACATACGATACTGCTAAACACGAAGTTAAGGTAGCAGTTACAGATAATGGTACAGGCCAACTTGAGGCAGCTGTTACAGGTAACAACCCAACCTTCACCAACACTTATAAAGCAGCTTCAACAACTGTAAACATCACGGCTACTAAAGTCTTGACTGGTAAAGCTCTTGAAGCCGGTAAATATGAGTTTGAACTTAAAGAAGGTGACAAAGTAATCGGAACAGCTACAAACGCTGCAGACGGTACAGTTGCTTTCGCAGGTATTGAGTACAAAGAAGCAGGTAGCCACACTTACACTATCTCAGAAAAAGCAGGTAGCGAAGCAGGTGTGACATACGATAAATCTACTCACAATGTAACAGTAAACGTTACAGATAACGGTGCAGGCAAACTTGTTGCGACTGTAACTGACAACAACCCAACCTTCACCAACACTTATGTTGCATCTTCAACACAAGTAACTTTCACAGCTAAGAAAGTCTTGAAAGGTGATAAAAAGCTTGTAGAAGGTCAATTTAAGTTTGAACTTAAAGAAGGTGATAAAGTCGTTGAGACAGCTACAAACGCTGCAGACGGTACTGTTACTTTCAAAGCTATTAAGTACAACGAAGCAGGTAAGCACACTTACACTATTACTGAAGTAGATAGTAAGGAAGAAAATGTGACATACGATACTGCTAAACATGAAGTGACAGTTGAAGTGGTTGACAACGGTACAGGCCAACTTGTAACAACAGTTACAGGTAACAACCCAACCTTCACTAACACGTATACTGAACCGAAAAAAGAAGAACCTAAGGAAGGTCCTAAGGGTGAACAACCTAAGAAAGATTTGCCAAACACTGGTGGAGCAGACTTTACAGCATTCTCTACTATTCTTGGTCTAGTTCTTGCAGCTTTGGCAGGACTTGTATACCGTGCTAAAAAAGTTGACTAATCTTAACTTTGAATAAAGCAAAATGATGGTGACCGTTTTACGGTCCCATCTTTTTGTTTTTGGATATTTTATAATAATCTTCGCAACTTGCTCCCTTTTCCTTTAAAAAAATCAAAAATTTCGGTATAATAGTCAAAGATGGTCAAGGTTCAAAGAAGGAGTTTGATTTACTATGAGATTTAAAAATACATCAGATCATATCGAAGCCTACATCAAGGCGATTTTAGACCAGTCTGGTATTGTGGAATTGCAACGGAGCCAGTTAGCAGATACCTTCCAGGTTGTACCGAGCCAGATCAACTATGTCATCAAGACCCGCTTTACGGAAAGCAGAGGTTACTTGGTTGAGAGCAAGCGTGGTGGCGGAGGCTACATTCGCATAGGGCGGATTGAATTTTCCAGTCATCATGAGATGCTCCGCGATTTGCTTTACTCGATTGGTGAGCGAGTTAGTCAGGAGATCTATGAGGATATTCTCCAGCTTTTGGTGGAGCAGGACTTGATGACCAAGCAGGAGATGACCTTGCTGGCATCTGTGGCAACAGATCGTGTCCTAGGGGAAGAATCCTCAGTTGTCCGTGCCAATATGCTCCGACAGCTATTACAAGAGGTAGATAGAAAAGAGAAGTAAGATGAACTATTCAAAAGCATTGAATGAATGTATCGAAAGTGCCTACATGGTTGCGAGCCATTTTGGAGCCCGTTATCTAGAGTCATGACATTTGTTGATTGCCATGTCCAATCACAGTTACAGTGTGGCAGGTGCAACTCTAAATGATTATCCTTATGAAATGGATCGTTTAGAAGAGGTTGCGTTGGAACTGACTGAAACGGACTATAGCCAAGACGAAACCTTTACGGAATTACCCTTTTCCCATCGTTTGGAGGTTCTCTTTGCAGAAGCAGAGTATGTGGCCTCAGTGGTCCATGCAAAGGTGCTAGGGACAGAGCATGTATTATATGCAATCTTGCATGATGGCAATGCCTTGGCGACTCGCATCTTGGAGAGAGCAGGCTTTTCTTATGAAGACCAGAAAGATCAGGTCAGAATTGCTGCTCTTCGTCGCAATCTAGAAGAGCGTGCAGGATGGACAAGAGAAGATCTTAAGGCTTTGCGTCAACGTCATCGCACAGTAACTGACAAGCAAAATTCCATGGCCAATATGATGGGCATGCCTCAAGCTCAAAGTGGTGGTCTAGAGGACTACACGCATGACCTGACGGAGCAAGCGCGCTCTGGCAAGTTAGAGCCAGTTATAGGTCGAGACAAGGAAATCTCACGTATGATTCAGATTTTGAGTCGGAAGACCAAGAACAATCCGGTCTTGGTTGGAGATGCGGGTGTCGGGAAAACAGCTCTAGCACTTGGACTTGCTCAGCGTATTGCTAGTGGGGATGTGCCTGCGGAAATGGCCAAGATGCGTGTTCTAGAGCTTGATTTGATGAATGTTGTTGCGGGGACACGTTTCCGTGGAGATTTTGAAGAGCGCATGAACAATATCATCAAGGATATAGAGGAAGATGGCAAAGTGATCCTCTTTATCGATGAACTCCACACCATCATGGGTTCTGGTAGCGGTATTGACTCGACTCTGGATGCGGCTAATATCTTGAAGCCAGCCTTGGCTCGTGGAACTTTGAGAACGGTTGGTGCAACCACTCAGGAAGAATACCAAAAACACATCGAAAAAGATGCTGCCCTTTCTCGTCGGTTTGCCAAAGTGACGATTGAAGAGCCAAGTTTAGCTGACAGCATGATCATTTTGCAAGGTTTGAAGGCTACCTATGAGAAACACCATCGTGTGCAAATCACAGATGAAGCTGTTGAAACAGCTGTTAAGATGGCGCATCGTTACTTGACCAGTCGTCACTTGCCAGACTCTGCTATCGACCTCTTAGATGAAGCAGCAGCAACAGTGCAAAACAAATCCAAGCATGTGAAAACAGACGAATCCGACTTGACTCCAGCTGACAAGGCCTTGATGGATGGCAAGTGGAAACAAGCTGCTCAGCTAATCGCAAAAGAGCAGGAAGTCCCTGTCTATAAAGACTTGGTAACAGAATCTGAAATTTTGACTACCTTGAGTCGCTTGTCAGGTATCCCAGTCCAAAAACTGACGCAAACGGATGCCAAGAAATACCTTAATTTGGAAGCGGAATTGCACAAACGTGTCATTGGCCAAGATCAAGCTGTTTCAAGCATTAGCCGTGCCATTCGCCGCAACCAGTCAGGTATTCGTAGTCACAAGCGTCCGATTGGTTCCTTTATGTTCCTAGGGCCGACAGGAGTCGGTAAGACCGAATTGGCCAAGGCTCTGGCAGAAGTCCTCTTTGATGACGAATCAGCCCTTATCCGCTTTGATATGAGTGAGTATATGGAGAAATTTGCGGCTAGCCGTCTCAATGGAGCACCTCCTGGCTATGTGGGCTACGAGGAAGGTGGGGAGTTGACCGAGAAAGTTCGCAACAAACCTTACTCTGTGCTCCTCTTTGACGAGGTAGAGAAGGCTCACCCAGATATCTTTAATGTCCTCTTGCAGGTTCTGGACGACGGTGTCTTGACAGATAGCAAGGGACGCAAGGTGGATTTTTCAAATACCATTATCATCATGACGTCAAACCTTGGTGCAACAGCCCTTCGTGATGACAAGACGGTCGGCTTTGGCGCGAAAGACATTCGTTTTGACCAGGAAAATATAGAAAAACGCATCTTTGAAGAGCTGAAAAAAACTTATCGACCAGAGTTTATCAACCGTATTGATGAAAAGGTAGTCTTCCATAGCTTGGATAGCGAACATATGCAGGAAATTGTCAAGATTATGGTTAAACCATTGATTGCTAGCCTGGCAGAGAAAGGCATCGACTTGAAACTGCAAGCTTCGGCCCTGAAGTTGCTAGCTAGTCACGGTTACAATCCAGAAATGGGAGCTCGCCCACTTCGCAGAACCCTGCAAACAGAAGTGGAGGACAAGTTGGCAGAACTTCTTCTTAAGGGAGAATTAGTGGCAGGCAAGACTCTCAAGATTGGTGTCAAAGCAGGTCAATTAAAATTTGATATTGCTTAAAAATGGAGAGTCAGGAGCAGTCCTGATTCTTTTTTTGCTACTTTTTTATAAAAAATGATAAAAAACTATTGACAAAACAAAAATATAGTATATAATAAAAACATAGAAAATAAAAATATCAAAAATTATAAAAAGGTAAAACGTTTATGAAAAAGAAAACAGCAGTGGTATTTGGGACCTTTGCCCCTCTTCATCAGGGTCATATCGATCTGATCCAGCGAGCGAAGCGTCAGTGTGACCAGGTCTGGGTAGTCGTTTCAGGCTATGAGGGAGACAGAGGGGAGCAGGTAGGTTTAAGTCTTCAAAAACGATTTCGCTATATCCGAGAGGCTTTTCGTGATGACGAATTGACCTCTGTCTGCAAGCTGGATGAGACCAACCTTCCCCGTTACCCTATGGGCTGGCAGGAGTGGTTGGACCAGATGTTAGCGGAGATTTCCTATGATGAAAACCAGCAAGAACTGATTTTCTTTGTGGGAGAAGCAGACTACCAGCAAGAACTAGCTAAACGTGGATTTGGCACCGTCTTGCAAGAAAGAAAGTTTGGTATCTCAGCGACTATGATTCGAGAAAATCCAAGCAAATATTGGAAATATATCGCTCAACCCTTCCGTCGTCAGTTTACCAAGAAAGTGTTGATCATGGGAAGTGCTAGCAATGGGAAGACCACTCTGGCCAAGGATTTGGCAAGGTATTACGATGCACCCGTTAGTCTGGAATACGCGCGTGAGTACCAGATCAAAAACAATGTCCGCGACGATGAATTGACTCCAAAGGATTATTATTATCTCCTTTTAGGGCAGTATGACCAGACCTCCAAGTTAATCGATAGTAATGCCAATCGAGGCCTTGTGATAGCCGATACCAACTCCTTGGTAACCAAGGGCTACTATGACTATTACATGGAGACTGAGGACCAAGAGGACTTATCAGGAGAAACCTTTGACAATCTCTTTGCCTCTATCTTGGCCAAGGAAAAATGGGATTTGATTCTCTTCGTGCAACCTGTCGGCTCCTATGTCAATGACGGATTTAGAGATATGACCATGGCAGAGGACCACATTCGCTACAGTTTTTCCCAGCATTTGGACCAGATGAGAGAGCGATACTTAACCACTATTCCACTAGTTTATCTAGCGGAGGATTACCTAGGCAATTATGAAGTAGCCAAAGTGGCTATTGATGCCATTTACCAAGCAGATTAGGAGAAAATTATGAAAACAGTAACTAAAAAAATCACACAATTTATCGAAAACTTTAAAAACGTCCATGCGGAAGCCCGCAAGATTGGTTTTGTAGGAATCATGCGTTTGCTCTGGAAAGATCTCTTTGTCGGCCGTAGTCTTTTCCAGTGGTTGTATCTCATCGCCTTGTCAAGTGTTCCCTTGATCTTGGAATTCACACAAAATACGGAAAGTCATGACTGGCTAAGCTTGTTTGCATCTTGGACTGGTATTGTCTGTGTTATCTTGGTAGCAGAAGGGCGTGCAAGCAATTATCTCTTTGGGGCCATTAACTCTGCTATCTACTTGATCTTGGCCATGAACGCGACTTTTTATGGAGAAGTTTTGACGACCGTTTACTTCTTTGTCATGCAGCCGATTGGTCTCTATGCTTGGTTGTCCAATCGTATCAACGACCAAGGAAAACCAGAAGAATCCCACTTTGAAGCTAAGAAATTATCTGTTCTTGATTGGCTCAAGTACTTGGCCTTGACTGCTATTATCTGGATTGGTATGGGCTTGGCTTATCAAAGTATCAATAGTGCTCGCCCTTTCCGTGATAGTGTTACCGATGCGACCAATGGCGTTGGTCAGCTTTTGATGACACGTCTCTACCGTGAGCAATGGATTTTCTGGATTGCCACCAATCTCTTTAGTATTTATCTCTGGTGGGGTGAAAATATCCACATCCAAGGGATGTACTGGGTTTACACACTCAATAGTCTAGTGGGATGGTACCAATGGACCAAGGCAGTTCGAAAGGAGGCATAAGATGGCAGACATAAAGATTCCAGCCGGGATGACGGAAAAAGAATATTATGAAATCCATGCCAGTCAGGAGGAGTTTTTAGACTGGTACTACAAGCAGGAACTCCCTCAATATGAAAAACCAAGTGTGACAGTGGATATGGTAGCCTACTGCTTTGTCGAAGGAAAAATTAAACTCTTGCTAATCCGTCGCAAGGCCCACCCTTATCAAAACTGTTTGGCCTTAGTTGGAGGCTTTATGGACAAGGGAGAAGATGCTGCGCATGCCTGTCAGCGCGAGGTGAGAGAAGAAGTCAATCTCGATCTACCTTTGGAGAAAATCGAGCAATTGATGACGGTATCGACCCCCGGTCGTGATCCACGGGGCTGGACAGTGACCATTGCCCACTTAGTGTACCTACCTAGTCGTGCCTTAGACCTCGTTCAGGCGGGTGATGATGCCAAGGATGTCGTTTTTGTAGATGTCAATTTTCAGACAGGCAAATGTTTCCTAGAGGGAGTGGAGCTGGACGAGCAAGCCTTCGCCTTTGACCATTATGCCATTATCCAAGAATCCATCAAACGAATTCAAGGCCGTCTCGACTGGAATCCGACCTTCCTCTATCTGCTGGAGGAGGAATTCACTGTCTACGAAGGGACTGAACTGGTCAATCTCATCAATCCCGGTCGCCCAATTGTCAGCAATAACTTTCTCGTAAAATACGGCGAATACGTAGAAGAAGTTGGACTCAAACGAGTACCCAAAAAGAAACCAAGAAAAACCTATCGATTGAAATAAAGAGGTCGGGAAGAGTTCCCGACCTCTTTATTTATCATCATTTTTTATGAATGGCTATCTTTCTTAGGATTACTCAACATGTGAGTAAAGAAGTCTTTGTATCGATACTTGAGATAGATCTCATGTAAAAATAACAAAGCGATATAAACAATCAAAAAGATTGCAGTCAGATAGAAGACATCAAATGCAGTTCGCGCATAGTAAGTGGCTGATTGATAAGAGCCAATAGCTCCCAAAATCAACCAAGGAAGATACTTGTAATACTTATTTAGCATAAGAGTGCACCTCCTATATTCTATTTCGATGTTATTATATTCCTTTGTCTAATACAATGCAAGCGATTACACAAAGATGATGTAAAAAATAGGACTCTTATCTAAAAAATTTTCTATTTTTTCGTTTCGATTACGAATAGAAATAGTAGAGAGAAATTTTTTAAAATAGTTTCTCTAAATAGTTGACAGATTCAAAGTCCAATGTTACAATTATATTACAAAAAGATTTCTTAATATTTCAAAAATGTTACAAAGGAGTAGAAAAATGAAAAAGAAAACCTATATCAAATTGATGGCAGCGACTGTATTGGCTTCTACCTTGCTACTAGGAGCTTGTGGAAATAAAAATGAAACCACTCAAACCAGTAGCTCTGCCAAGACAAGTCAATCATCAAGTTCTAAAGCAGCCTCTTCTAGCAAAGAAAGCAAGACACAAAAATCTTCAAGCTCAGCTTCATCTGAAAAGGTTCAGGCATCTTCAGGTCAGTCTTCTACAACGCCAGATCAGTCACAAGCGAAACCAGCACCTGAATCAAGACAAGAACAAGCAGCTCCTAGTCAACAAGCTCCATCTCAGGCACCTTCAACTCAGCAAGGTTCTCAAGCTCAGTCTAACCAGTCAGGCTATGATCCAACAACTGACCGCCAACTTCAAGACAAGCAAGCAGAACACAACAAACGCTACAAGGGTGTTTTAACCATGGTCGATGGTGATTTCTCAGCAGCTGCAGGCAACTGGAAGGGAGCAAATGGCGAAACTATTACGGTTTCATCAGGGGGCCAGTTTACAGTAGAAACTGCAGATGGAAAGAAAGAAAACTATTCTATCAGAGGCTACTCTTACACTCTTGATGATGGCAAGTATAATGCCAAAATCGGTGGCGGAAAAATCATTCAAATTACAACAGGTGCGGATGGTAAAGTTTCAAGCGTTGCCTTGATTCAATAATAAAATTTGGTGTTTTAACTCTTACTAGAAATCGTTCTGTAAAAGAGTGAGTCAACTGTTTTTCACTTAGTTTCTCCAAGAGAAAGTGGTATAATAAAAAATCAAAGGAGAACGAGTGATAATACATGGCAGATGAATTAATCTTACCTCAAAACACACGATTGATGGGAGTATTTCTTGGATTTGTAGGTGGTTCTTTGGATGTGTTTTGCCATATTCAATACCATAGTTTGGTAGCGACACAGACAGGGAATATTCTCCTACTGATATCTGATTGGCACGACTCAAATGTCATCAATACGATGCTACGATTCTGCTCCATTATTTTCTTTTCTCTAGGATTTCTGTTTGCATTGCACATGAAAGAATACCGCAAAACGGCTTACTGGCGGGTTAAGATGCTGCTCCCTTTATTTATTGGAACTCTTATTCTCCCTTTCTTTTCACGATTTCCTCTATTAGAAGTTCCTTGCATCGCTTTTGGAACAGGAATGATGATGTTAACATTTACGGGCAGTTTGATTGAAGATCATCCCTATGTCATTTTTATGACGTCTGGAAATTACCGAAAGATGTTGACTGCTTTGTATCGCATTGCTAGAAGAGAAGGAAATATCCAAGAATACCGTCGTCAGGCCTTAAATTATGGGATTGTTGTGGGAAGTTTCATAGTGGGCGCAATCAGCTTGGCTGTATTGATGCATTTTCTTCATGAATGGTCTATATGGATTGTCAGCCTCAATTTGTTTTTGATTATGTCCTATTATATAGCTAGAGTGAAGCAATTAGATTTACAAGATGAAAATATATAAAAAACGGCAAGACTCATTTTTGAGCTTTGCCGTTTTTTTGAGTTGTAGATGTAAGACTATGCTTTGTCTAATTGCAAGAGGGCTTCAATCTCTGCTAGGGTGCTAGCTTGTGAAATGGCTCCACGAAGTTTGGCTGCACCAGATGTACCCCGGAGATAGTGAGGGGCGAGGCCGCGGAATTCACGAACGGCTACGTTTTCCCCTTTGAGGTTAATTAAGCGTTTCAAGTGTTCGTAAGCAATTTTCATCTTGTCTTCAAAAGTCAAATCAGGGAGTATTTCTCCCGTTTCAAAGTAGTGATTGATTTGGTTAAAGAGGTAAGGATTTCCCATGGCTGCTCGGCCAATCATAACTGCGTCAGCACCAACTTCTTCGACACGCTGTTTAGCGTCTTGAACCGTACGAATGTCACCGTTGGCGATAAATGGAATCTTGGTCAAAGCTTGAGCGACCTTGTGAAGGGTCTCGAGGTCAGCGTGACCAGTATACATTTGCTCACGGGTACGACCGTGCATAGCAAGGGCAGAGACACCAGCAGCCTCAGCGGCGAGAGCATTTTCTACTGCCAGAGATGGGTCAGCCCAGCCGGTACGCATTTTGACAGTAAGTGGGATATCAAGGACAGACTGGACTTTGTTGATGATAGAGTAGATTTTGTCTGGATCCTTGAGCCACATAGCGCCAGCTTCATTCTTCACGATTTTGTTAACTGGGCAACCCATGTTGATATCGACGATATCGGTCTTGGTGTTTTCTTGGATGAATTCTGCTGCGCGTGCGAGGCTGTCTTCATCGCTACCAAAAAGTTGGATAGAGACAGGGTTTTCGCCTTCATCGATATGAAGCATGTGCAGGGTTTTTTCGTTGTTGTATTGGATTCCCTTGTCAGAGACCATTTCCATGACAACGAGTCCAGCTCCGAGCTCTTTTGCGATGGTACGAAAGGCTGAGTTGGTGACACCAGCCATGGGCGCTAAAACAGTACGATTGGGAATCTCAACATTGCCAATCATAAAGGGTGTATTAAGATTTGTCACGAATGAGTTCCTCCAGGTCGTTTTCATCAAAGTTATAAGTTGTTTGGCAGAATTGACAAGTGATTTCTGCCCCGTGGTCTTCCTCTTTCATTTCTTCAAGGTCTGAATTTGGAAGGCTGGCAAGAGCGTTCATAAAACGATCTTTGCTGCAGTCACATTGGAAACGAATTTCTTCTTCAGAAAGACGTTTGTAGGATTCGTCGCCGTAGATAGCCTTTAGAAGGGCTTCGATATGGTCGTCGCTTTCTAGAAGAGTTGAAATGGCTGGCATTTCTTGGATGCGTTTCTCAAAGCGGGCAATCTCTTCTTCCTTGGCCCCTGGCAATACTTGGAGAAGGAAGCCACCTGCGACTTTGACCTTGTCGTCTTTATCCAAAAGAACATTGAGGCCGACGGCTGAAGGAGTTTGTTGACTTTCGGTCAGGTAGTAGGCTAAGTCTTCACCGATTTCTCCAGAGATGAGAGGAGTCATGGAGTTGTAAGGATTTCCAGTACCATAGTCTGTGATAACGAGGAATTGACCGTTTCCAACAAAAGGTCCGACTAGGACTTCACCTGTTGCGGTCTTTTTGATGTCAACACCTGGATTTTGAACGTAGCCTTTGACATTTCCCTTGGTATCTGCGACCGTGATGATGGCACCGAGAGAGCTCGTTCCAAGAACTTTTACAGTAATCTTGGTATTTCCTTTTTCATTGGCTGCGAGAATTTGGCTAGCGATAAGGGTACGGCCAAGTGCAACAGTTGAACTGGCTTGAGTTTGATGTTTTTCTTGAGCAGTGCGGACGGTTTCAGTGCTATCAAGGACAAAAGCACGAAAGGCTCCGCTTTCTGATATTGTTTTAATAATTTTATCCATAGCTACTATTTTAGCATAAAAATGCTCAAAGGGGGAGCCGTGTGTTTGCTGTTTCTGTGGAATAAGGACGAGGAAATCAGCTTTAAAATAAAATGAGAAACAGATTATTTCAGCATTTGAAAGATTTATGCTATGCTTGAAGGAGAAAATGAAAGGGGTAACAAATGTATTTAGGTGATTTGATGGAAAAAGCCGAATCTGGCCAATTTTTAGTCCTTTCCTTTCTATTACAAGATTCGCAGACAACAGTCAAGGAAGCCATGGAAGAAACAGGTTTTTCAAAGGCGACCCTAACCAAGTACATTTCTCTGATTAACGAAAATGCCTGGGAAAGAGGACTAGAGCTGACCATTCACTTGGAAGATGAAAATCTGCGTTTGTCAATTGGTGCAGATACCAAGGGAAGAGAGATTCGGAGCTTGTTTCTAGACAATGCCATTAAGTACCAAATTTTGGTTTACCTTCTCTATCACCAACAGTTTCTAGCTCATCAGTTGGCTCAAGAATTGATGATTAGCGAGGCCACGCTTGGTCGCCACTTAGCTAGTCTAAATCAGATTTTGTCAGAGTTTGACTTATCCATCCAAAATGGCCGTTGGCGAGGTCCGGAGCATCAGATTCGCTATTTCTATTTCTGTCTTTTCCGCAAGATTTGGTCCAGTCAGGAGTGGGAAGGTCATATGCAGAAAGCTGAGAGAAAACAAGAGATTGCTACCCTAGAAGAAATCTGCGGTACTAGCTTGTCTTCAGGTCAGAAATTGGACTTGGTTCTCTGGGCTCACATCAGTCAACAGCGTCTTCGGGTCAATGCCTGTCAGTTTCAAGTCATAGAAGAAAAAATGCGGGGGTATTTTGACAATATTTTCTATCTTCGTTTGCTTCGAAAGGCTCCGTCCTTTTTTGCTGGGCAACACACCCCTCTAGGAACTGAGGATGGTGAGATGATGGTATTCTTTTCATTTCTCCTTTCCCATCGTATCTTGCCCCTTCATACTATGGAGTATATTCTTGGTTTTGGAGGGCAATTAGCCGATTTGCTGACACAATTGATTCAAGAAATGAAGAAAGAGGAGTTGCTGGGGGACTACACAGAGGACCATGTCACCTATGAACTTAGTCAGCTTTGTGGTCAAGTCTATCTATATAAGGGCTATATTTTACAAGATCAGTACAGATACCAGACAGAGAATCGCCATCCCTATTTGCTGATGGAACATGATTTTAAAGGGACTGCAGAGAGAATTTTTCATATCTTGCCAGGCTTTCATCAGGGAACGGATTTGGATAAGAAAATTCTCTGGGAATGGCTCCAGTTGATAGAGTATATGGCAGAAAATGGTAGCCAACATATGAGGATTGGTCTGGATTTGACATCTGGTTTCCTTGTCTTTTCTAGGATGGCTGCCATTTTGAAACGGTATTTGGAATACAATCGTTTCATTACTATTGAAGCCTATGACCCCAGTCGACATTATGATTTGTTAATTACCAACAACCCCATTCATAAGAAAGAACAGACTCCGGTCTATTATTTAAAAAATGATTTGGATATGGAGGATTTGGCGAAGATTCGTCAGATGCTCTTTGCTTAAAAGGCCTGAATTTTCAGGTCTTTTTTGTGAAATTCGCACAATCTCCTCACATTTTTTTAAAATTTTAAAAAAATTGATAAACAAGAAAGCGCTTTATTTTGTATACTAGTTACTGTAAAGAGGAACCCCCTCAAGATTTTATCAGGAGGACAGCACATGTCACAAGAAAAATACATCATGGCTATTGACCAGGGAACGACCAGTTCTCGTGCCATCATTTTTAACAAAAAAGGAGAAAAGGTCAGCTCTAGTCAAAAAGAGTTCACTCAGATTTTCCCTCAAGCAGGTTGGGTTGAGCACAATGCCAATGAAATTTGGAACTCTGTTCAGTCAGTTATCGCGGGTGCTTTCATCGAAAGTGGTGTGAAACCAAGTCAAATCGAGGCCATCGGGATTACCAACCAGCGTGAAACAACTGTCGTCTGGGATAAGAAAACAGGTCTCCCTATCTACAATGCTATCGTTTGGCAATCACGCCAGACAGCTCCTCTGGCTGAACAACTAAAAAGCCAAGGTTATGTGGAAAAATTCCATGAAAAGACTGGTTTGATCATTGATGCTTATTTCTCTGCTACCAAGGTTCGTTGGATTTTGGACCATGTAGAAGGCGCTCAAGAGCGAGCAGAAAAAGGAGAATTGCTCTTTGGTACTATCGATACTTGGTTGGTTTGGAAATTGACTGACGGTGCGGCTCATGTGACTGACTACTCAAATGCGGCTCGTACCATGCTCTATAACATTAAAGAACTCAAATGGGATGATGAGATTTTAGAAATCCTCAACATTCCGAAGGCTATGCTTCCAGAAGTTCGTTCTAACTCTGAAATCTACGGCAAGACTGCTCCATTCCATTTCTACGGTGGAGAAGTGCCAATTTCAGGTATGGCTGGGGACCAACAGGCAGCCCTCTTCGGTCAGTTGGCCTTTGAACCTGGTATGGTCAAGAATACTTATGGAACAGGTTCTTTCATCATTATGAACACTGGTGAAGAGATGCAGTTGTCTGAAAACAACCTTTTGACAACGATTGGTTACGGAATCAACGGCAAGGTTTACTATGCCTTGGAAGGTTCTATCTTTATCGCAGGAAGTGCCATTCAGTGGCTTCGTGATGGACTTCGCATGGTTGAAAATTCACCAGAGTCTGAAAAATATGCTCTCAATTCTCACAACAATGACGAAGTTTATGTCGTACCTGCCTTTACAGGTCTAGGGGCTCCATACTGGAACCAAAATGCTCGTGGTTCGGTCTTTGGCTTAACTCGTGGAACAAGCAAAGAAGACTTTATCAAGGCAACTTTGCAATCTATCGCTTATCAAGTACGTGACATCATCGACACCATGCAAGTGGATGCGCAGACTGCTATTCAAGTCCTCAAAGTCGATGGTGGTGCTGCTATGAACAACTTCCTCATGCAGTTCCAGGCTGACATTTTGGGAATCGATATTGCCCGCGCTAAAAACTTGGAAACAACTGCCCTCGGTGCAGCCTTCCTAGCTGGTTTGGCAGTGGGTTACTGGAAGGATTTGGACGAGTTGAAACTCTTGAACGAGACAGGAGAACTCTTTGAGCCATCCATGAACGAATCGCGCAAGGAACAACTCTACAAGGGCTGGAAGAAAGCTGTGAAAGCAACGCAAGTCTTTGCGGAAATCGATGACTAATAACAACTAATACTGGGAGAATAAAGCGACTCAGTTAGAAAGTGTGTAAATATGGAATTTTCAAAGAAAACACGTGAATTATCAATTAAAAAAATGCAGGAACGCACCCTGGACCTCCTGATTATTGGTGGTGGGATTACAGGAGCTGGTGTAGCTTTGCAGGCGGCAGCTAGTGGACTTGACACTGGATTGATTGAAATGCAGGACTTCGCAGAAGGAACATCTAGCCGTTCAACAAAATTGGTCCACGGAGGTCTGCGTTACCTCAAGCAATTTGATGTGGAAGTGGTGTCAGATACAGTTTCTGAGCGCGCGGTGGTTCAACAAATCGCTCCACACATTCCAAAACCAGATCCAATGCTCTTGCCAGTTTACGATGAGGATGGAGCGACCTTTAGCCTCTTCCGTCTCAAAGTAGCCATGGACTTGTATGACCTTTTGGCAGGTGTTAGCAACACGCCAGCTGCCAACAAGGTCTTGAGCAAGGAAGAAGTCTTGGAACGCCAGCCAAACTTGAAGAAAGAAGGCTTGGTAGGAGGCGGGGTTTACCTTGACTTCCGTAACAACGATGCGCGTCTCGTGATTGAAAACATCAAACGTGCCAATCAAGACGGTGCCCTCATTGCCAACCACGTTAAGGCAGAAGGCTTCCTCTTTAACGAAAGTGGCAAGATTACAGGTGTTGTAGCTCGTGATTTGTTGACAGACCAAGTCTTTGAAATCAAGGCTCGTCTGGTTATCAACACGACAGGTCCTTGGAGCGACAAGGTACGTAATTTGTCCAATCAGGGAACACAATTCTCACAAATGCGTCCAACTAAGGGAGTTCACTTGGTAGTGGATTCAAGCAAGATCAAGGTTTCACAGCCGGTTTACTTTGATACAGGTTTGGGAGACGGGCGTATGGTCTTTGTTCTCCCACGTGAAAACAAGACTTACTTTGGTACAACGGATACAGACTACACAGGCGATTTGGAACATCCAAAAGTGACGCAGGAAGATGTGGATTATCTACTTGGCATTGTCAACAACCGCTTCCCAGAAGCAAACATTACCATTGATGATATCGAAAGCAGCTGGGCTGGTCTTCGTCCATTGATCGCAGGCAATAGCGCTTCTGACTACAATGGAGGAAATAACGGAACCATTAGCGATGAGAGCTTCAATAGCTTGATTGCGACTGTCGAAGCTTATCTATCGAAAGAAAAAACGCGTGAAGATGTTGAATCTGCTGTCAGCAAGCTTGAAAGCAGCACATCTGAGAAACATTTGGATCCATCTGCAGTTTCTCGTGGTTCGAGTTTGGATCGTGATGACAATGGCTTGTTGACCCTTGCTGGTGGTAAAATCACAGACTACCGTAAGATGGCTGAAGGAGCTATGGAGCGCGTGGTTGACATCCTCAAAGCCGAATTTGACCGTAGCTTTAAACTCATCAACTCGAAGACTTACCCTGTTTCAGGTGGAGAATTGAACCCAGCAAATGTGGACTCAGAAATTGAAGCCTTTGCGCAACTTGGAGTTTCACGTGGTTTGGATAGCAAGGAAGCTCACTATCTAGCAAATCTTTACGGTTCAAATGCACCGAAGGTCTTTGCCCTTGCTCACAGCTTGGAACAAGCGCCAGGACTCAGCTTGGCAGATACCTTGTCCCTTCACTATGCAATGCGCAATGAGTTGGCTCTTAGCCCAGTTGACTTCCTCCTTCGTCGTACCAACCACATGCTCTTCATGCGTGATAGTTTAGATAGCATCGTTGAGCCAGTTTTGGATGAAATGGGACGATTCTATGATTGGACAGAAGAAGAAAAAGCAGCCTACCGTGCGGATGTCGAAGCAGCTCTTGCTCAAAACGATTTGGCAGAACTAAAAAATTAAAAAAGGAAAAGAGGTGGAGGGCAGCATTCCTTGTCGCCCGCCCCTTCTTTTAAATGGAGACAAAGATATGATGAAAGAATTATTTGGAGAATTTTTGGGGACCTTAATCCTCATCCTCCTAGGAAATGGAGTTGTAGCAGGTGTGGTTCTTCCCAAAACTAAGAGCAACAATTCAGGATGGATTGTGATTACTATGGGATGGGGAATTGCTGTAGCCGTTGCGGCCTTTGTATCTGGCACGCTCAGTCCAGCCCACCTAAATCCAGCTGTGACGTTTGCGATGGCCTTAAAAGGAACGCTCTCTTGGGCTTCTGTTTTCCCTTATATCCTAGCCCAATTCGCAGGAGCGATGGTGGCTCAGATTTTGGTTTGGTTGCAATTCAAACCACACTATGAGGCGGAAGAAAACTCAGGAAATATCCTAGCGACCTTTAGTACTGGACCAGCAATCAAGAACACAGTATCCAACTTAATCAGCGAAATCCTTGGAACCTTTATTTTGCTCTTGACAATCTTTGCCTTGGGGCTCTATGACCTTCAGGCAGGATTAGGGACCTTTGCAGTGGGGACCTTGATTGTTGGTATCGGTCTTTCACTAGGTGGGACAACGGGTTATGCCTTGAACCCAGCTCGTGACCTTGGACCTCGTATCATGCACAGCATCTTGCCAATTCCAAACAAGGGAGATGGGGACTGGTCTTATGCTTGGATTCCTGTTGTAGGACCTATCCTCGGAGCGGCCCTAGCAGTTCTCGTATTTTCACTTTTCTAAGATAAAAGAGTGATTGGCAACAGAGTTTGAGATGGAAATCTCAGGCTCTTTTTTGATGGCCAAAACATTAATATTTTAACTTATCTTAAAATAAGCTAAAACCAATTTTTAAGTTATGGTAAACAGTTGAAAAAAAGGTTGATAAAGTGGTAAAATGTTAGGAAGATAAGGCAGTAATTGCTGATTTGCATAGCTTTTCTGAAAATTTACAAAAAAGAAGTCGAATATGAAAAAAAAGAGAACATTTTATATTTTTTGTGCTCAAACATTTCTGTATTTCGTTATTTTGCTTGGTTTGCTTTATTTTTTTAGTTACCTTGGACAGGGGCAAGGTGGCTTTATCTATAACGAATTTTAACTCAAAGGAGAAAACCTATTGTGTCAAATAAATCCATAGTTGATATGATTGAAACGATTGAGCACTTTGCTCAGACACAAGCCAGTTATCCAGTTTACAATGTTTTGGGGCAAGAGCATACTTATGGTGATCTGAAGGCTGATTCGGATAGTTTGGCTGCAGCTATCGACCAACTAGGCTTGCCTGAGAAATCTCCAGTCGTCGTTTTTGGTGGTCAGGAATATGAGATGTTGGCTACCTTTGTAGCGCTAACTAAGTCAGGTCATGCCTACATTCCAATTGATAGCCATTCGGCCTTGGAACGAGTTTCTGCTATCGTAGAAGTTGCAGAGCCAAGCTTGATTATTGCTATCTCAGATTTTCCATTAGAGCAAACTAGCACACCGATGCTGAATTTAAAGCAAGTCCATGAAGCTTTTGCTCAAGCTTCCAGCTACGAGATGACCCATCCAGTCAAGGGAGATGACAACTACTACATCATCTTTACTTCTGGTACGACTGGTAAGCCAAAGGGAGTGCAGATTTCCCATGATAATCTCCTCAGCTTTACCAACTGGATGATTACAGATAAGGAATTTGAGACGCCAAGTCGTCCACAAATGCTGGCTCAGCCCCCTTATTCTTTTGACCTATCTGTCATGTACTGGGCGCCAACCTTAGCACTGGGTGGCACGCTTTTCGCTCTTCCATCTGCCATTACTCAGGACTTCAAAAAACTCTTTGCGACAATTTTTTCCTTGCCAATCGCTATCTGGACCTCGACGCCTTCCTTTGCAGATATGGCCATGTTGTCAGAAGACTTTAATAGTGAGAAAATGCCAGGAATCACGCATTTCTACTTTGATGGTGAAGAATTGACGGTCAAAACAGCTCAAAAACTACGTGAGCGGTTCCCAAATGCTCGTATTATCAATGCCTACGGTCCAACAGAAGCGACAGTAGCTTTGTCAGCAGTTGCTGTAACAGACGAGATGTTGAAGACTCTCAAACGCCTGCCAATCGGCTATACCAAGGCGGATTCTCCAACCTTTGTCATTGATGAAGAAGGTAAGAAAGTTCCAAATGGTGAACAGGGAGAAATCATTGTTTCTGGACCAGCTGTTTCAAAAGGTTATATGAATAATCCTGAAAAAACAGCAGAAGCTTTCTTTGAGTTCGAAGGTCTTCCGGCCTACCACACAGGGGATGTAGGAACTATGACAGATGAGGGCTTGCTTCTCTATGGTGGACGCATGGATTTCCAAATTAAGTTTAATGGCTATCGCATTGAGCTTGAAGATGTCTCTCAAAACCTCAACAAGTCTCGCTTTATTGAGTCGGCTGTGGCTGTTCCACGTTATAACAAAGACCACAAGGTACAAAATCTGCTGGCCTATGTTATCCTAAAGGACGGTGTTCGTGAACAGTTTGAACGCGATATCGATATTACCAAGGCTATTAAGGAAGATTTAGCAGATATCATGATGTCCTATATGATGCCATCTAAGTTTCTCTATCGAGACAGTTTACCACTAACGCCTAATGGTAAAATTGATATCAAGGGCTTGATTAACGAGGTAAACAGTAGATGATGGAGCTTTATAAACAGCTACCTCATTTGGAACCTTATGGTGATCTTCAGTACTTTTTATACGTAATTGTTGCGACTTTACCTATCTTTATCGGTCTTTTTTTCAAGAAGCGTTTTGCCTTATATGAGGTGCTCGTTAGTCTTTTCTTTATCGTCACCATGTTGGTTGGTGGAAAGACGAATCAAATAAGCGCTTTGATCCTTTATGTTATCTGGCAAGTACTTCTTGTATCTTTCTACAAAAGGTACAGGAAAAAACGGGATAGTAAATGGATATTTTACCTGATTAGCTTTTTATCCCTATTGCCAATCGTCTTTGTGAAAGTATCTCCTGCTATTCATGGACCTCAATCTTTGTTTGGCTTTTTAGGGATTTCTTACTTGACCTTTCGTGCAGTTGGGGTTATCGTTGAGTTGAGAGACGGTGTCATCAAGGAATTAACGATCTGGCAATTCTTACGTTTTCTTCTTTTTATGCCGACTTTCTCAAGTGGTCCCATTGATCGTTTTAAACGCTTCAATGAAAATTACGAGACCATTCCTGAGCGGGATGAGCTGATGGATATGCTAGAGGAGGCTGTCAAATATATCATGCTTGGCTTCCTCTACAAGTTTATCTTGGCTCACATTTTAGGAGAGACATTATTGCCTCCGCTGAAAAATTTGGCCTTGCAGACAGGTGGTTTCTTTAACCTCTACGCTTTAGCGGTCATGTACACCTTTGGTCTGGAGCTCTTCTTTGACTTTGCGGGCTACTCTATGTTTGCCTTAGCCATTTCAAACTTGATGGGTATTCATAGTCCTATCAACTTTAACAAGCCTTTTTTGTCAAGGGATTTAAAAGAGTTTTGGAATCGCTGGCACATGAGTCTGTCTTTCTGGTTCCGTGACTTTGTCTTTATGCGGATGGTCATGGTGTTGACCAGAAAGAAGGTCTTTAAAAATCGCAATATCACTTCAAGTGTAGCCTATATTCTCAATATGCTGATTATGGGATTTTGGCATGGTGTGACCTGGTACTATATCGCCTACGGACTTTTCCATGGGATTGGGCTAGTCATCAATGACGCTTGGATTCGTAAGAAAAAAGCGCTCAATAAAGAACGGAAAAAAGCTGGAAAGGGTTCCTTACCTGAGAATCGCTGGATTCAGTTGCTTGGCATGGTTGTCACCTTCCATGTCGTGATGGTTTCATTCTTAATCTTTTCTGGATTTTTGAATGATTTGTGGTTTAAAAAATAAAAGGATATTAAAATGGATATCAAATCAGAAGTTATTGAAATTATTGATGAGTTGTTTATGGAAGATGTTTCTGACATGATGGATGAAGATCTTTTTGATGCCGGTGTCTTGGATAGCATGGGAACGGTTGAATTGATTGTTGAGATTGAAAACCGTTTTGACATTCGTGTTCCAGTGACGGAGTTCGGTCGTGATGACTGGAATACGGCTAATAAAATCGTAGCAGGTATTACGGAGTTGAAGAATGCTTAAACGCTTGTGGCTGATCTTCGGGCCTCTGCTTCTTGCTAGTATTCTTGTTTTCTTACTAATCTTTTTCTATCCAAACAATCCAAGTCATAATTTGATGGAAGAGAAATATTCTGCAGCAGCGATTAGTTCGGAAAGTTTTAAAGAGAGAAGTCAAAAAGTGAGAGCCTTTACGGAACCAAATATGCGCTTTATTCCCTTTTTTGGCTCAAGTGAGTGGATTCGTTTTGATAGCATGCACCCAGCGGTCTTGGCGGAGAAGTATAGCCGTCCCTACCGTCCTTACTTTTTGGGGCAAGCAGGAGCAGCTTCTCTCAATCAGTATTTCGGCATGCAGCAGATCTTGCCAGAAATCGAGGAAAAGCAGGCAGTATTTGTCATTTCCCCTCAGTGGTTTACAGAGGAGGACTATGAGCCAGCATTCTTCCAAAACTACTTTAACAACGATCAGTTGACAGCCTTTCTAGAAAATCAATCGGGAGATATAGCAGCCAAACATGCAGCTAAACGTCTCTTAAAGCAAAATCCTGGAGTCTCTATGAAGGGTATCGTTGAGAAACTGTCAAAGGGTGAGGAATTATCAGAGGTTGATCATGCTATTATCAAGGCATTTGCACGTTTTAATGAGCGTCAGGCCTCTCTATTTGGACAATTTTCCATTCGAGGAAAACTCAAGTACAAGGAACACGTGGAGAACTATTTAAAAGATCTTCCAGATCAATTTTCTTATGAGGAGTTAGAAAAAATTGCTCGAAAGGATGCAGAAGCCAATACCAATAATAACGATATGGGAATTGAAAATCAATTTTATAAGACCCAGGTGAAAGACTACCTCGAGAAGTATAAGGGCTATCAAAAAAATTACAATTTCCTCAAGTCGTCTGAATATAATGATTTGCAGTTGGTTCTCAATCAATTTGCCAAATCAAAGGTCAATGTCCTTTTTGTGATCCAGCCTGTCAATAAAAAATGGATGGCCCATACAGGGCTCAGCGAGGAAATGTACCAACATGCTGTTGAAAAAATTCGTTACCAGTTAGAAAGTCAAGGTTTCACCAACATTGCTGACTTTTCTAAAAAAGGTGGAGATCCCTACTTTGTCAAGGACACCATTCACATTGGTTGGTTGGGTTGGCTAGCTTTTGATAAGGTTGTCAATCCCTTCTTGACGGATCCGACTCCAGCTCCAGACTATAAGATGAATGACCGCTTCTTTAGCAAGGACTGGGCGACCTATGATGGGAACATCAAAGATTTCCAATAAAATGAGTTAAAAGTTTGGGATTTAAACCCAAGCTTTTTTGTTTAAATGGCGAATATTTAAGATACAAATAGGTCAAAAGTTTCAAAATTTTTAGAAATAGCGTATAATATAAAAGAGAAAAAGAAAAGAAAGGGATTTTAAAATGAACAAACGTTCTTTGTTACCTGTCTTATCGACAGCCCTGTTAGCTCCAGCCTTCTTAGCTGGACAAGTATACGCTGAAGAAGCAACAACTTCTGCAGAAAGTTCAGCTGTCGTAGCGACTCCTGCTACGTCGGCGACCCCAGCTCCTGTTGAGAGCCCTGCAGTACCGGAAACTTCGGCAACTTCAGAAGCGGTTGCACCTGCAGAAGCTCCGTCAGCTCCTGCTGAATCTACTAAAAGCGAAGAAAAGGACACCGTTATCTTACACACTAATGATGTCCATGGTCGTATTGTAGAGGAAAAAGGAGTAATTGGAGATGCCAAGTTAGCGACTGTCATTGAGCAGGAGCGTGCAAAATCAAATCAAAATACTCTGGTTGTTGACGCGGGAGACGCTTTCCAAGGTTTGCCGATTTCCAACTCTACGAAGGGTGAAGCGCGTGCTGAAATTCTCAATCAGATGCAGTATGATGCCATGGCAGTAGGAAACCATGAGTTTGACTTTGGTTTAGACGAAGCTAAGAAATACAAGGAAATCTTGAAATTCCCATTACTTAGTTCAAATACCTACGTCAATGGTGCTCGTCTCTTTGAAGCTTCTACAATCGTTGATAAAGATAAGACTGTGGAAGGTGATGAGTTTGTTGTAATCGGCGTGACAACACCTGAAACAGCTACCAAAACTCACCCTAAAAATGTCAAAGGGGTAACTTTTACAGATCCAATCTCTGAAGTCAATAAGGTCATCGAAGAAGTTCAAGCTAAGGCGCGTGCAGAAGGCAAGGACTACAAACACTATGTTGTGCTCGCTCACTTGGGTGTAGATACCACAACTCCAGTCGAGTGGCGTGGTTCAACCTTGGCAGAAGCCTTGTCTAAAAATCCTCGTTTGAAAGGGAAACGCGTAACAGTAATCGACGGTCACTCTCATACAGTAGAATCAACGACTTATGGAGATAATGTTACCTATAACCAGACGGGAAGCTACCTTCACAATGTAGGGAAAATCACCTACAAATCCCGTCAGCTTTTGGGCAATCCAACTCAGATTCCGGCTGCTGATGCTAAAAAATTACCAGCCAATCCAAAAGTTGAAAAACTAGTCAAAGACATTAAACAAAAATACGATGCTGAAAATGCGGTTGAGATTGTCTCAAACAGCCCTGTAGAACTCAACGGTGATCGTGAAAATGTTCGGGTCCGTGAAACCAACCTCGGAAACGTCGTGGCAGACTCGCTCTATCAGTATGGTCAAACAGGATTTAGCCATCCGACTGACATCGCTGTGACAAATGGCGGTGGCTTGCGTGAAACTATTGCAAAAGGCAAACCGATCACTAAAGGAAATGTCATTGCCGTTCTTCCATTTGGAAATACCATCTCACAAATCCAAGTGACGGGGCAACAAGTCTTGGATATGTTTGAAAAATCACTCGGATCTATCTTGCAGGTCGATAAGGATGGCAAGAAGGTCTTGGATGAGAACGGGCAACCATTGTTGGAGCCAAGTGGTGGTTTCTTGCAAGTTTCAGGTGTGAAGGTCTACTATGATACCAACCTACCATCAGGCAAACGTGTCTTGGCCATCCAGGTCAAAAACCGTACAACTGGTCGTTATGATCTTCTGGACCTCGCAAAAACGTACTATCTTGCAACCAATGATTTCCTAGCTGCGGGTGGTGATGGCTACACGATGTTGGGTGGCGCTCGTGAAGAAGGCCCATCTATGGATGCAGCCTTTGAAGAGTATCTGAAAACTGCTGATTTGACCCAGTATGAAAAGATCAATCCGAACTCACGGACGATTTCTGTGGATTCTACAACTTTTAGTCTGCCAGTAGAAACGCCTCAAACGAATGCGGCTGCTAATGATGCGACTACAAATGTGCCATTGACTTATGAGGTGGCAAGTCAATTTAGCAAGAAGGCAGTTGTCTCAGAAAAGGCCCTCCCAAATACAGGAAGCGAACAATCCATCTTCTTGCTCTTGATGGGAATGGTAGCTGGTTTGGCAGGTATCTTATCGAGCCGAAAACCAAAACAAAAATAGGTTAAATTTCATATCTAGAAGAGTCTAGGGAAACGTTTTTACGCCTTTTTCCCTTGACTCTTTTTTGGTTTATGATATAATTAACCAGTAAAGAATCGGTGACTATCTCTATTTTTTACGAAAAAGATAGCTAGGGAAGGAGTAACACATGAGACAGCTTGCACAGGAAATCGATAACTTTTTAAATGAGGTGATCTTGAGATCTGAGAACCAGCATGAAATTCTGATTGGGCATTGCACGAGTGACGTTGCCTTGACCAACACTCAGGAACACATCCTCATGCTCTTGTCAGAAGAATCCCTAACCAACTCGGAGTTGGCCCGTCGTCTTAACGTCAGTCAGGCAGCAGTGACCAAGGCTATCAAATCTTTGGTCAAAGAGGGTATGTTAGAGACATCTAGAGATCCAAAGGATGCGCGTGTGATTTTTTACCAACTGACAGAACTAGCTCGACCAGTGGCAGAGGAACACCACCATCATCATGAACACACGCTCTTAGCCTATGAACAAGTGGCAAGTCAGTTTACTCCAAATGAACAAGAAGTTATCCAGCGGTTTTTAACTGCTTTAGTAGGAGAAATCAAATAATGCGGTATATTACAGTAGAGGACTTGTCTTTCTATTATGACAAAGAACCTGTCCTCGAGCACATCAACTACAGTGTTGATAGTGGGGAGTTTGTCACCCTGACTGGTGAAAATGGAGCTGCCAAGACAACGCTTATCAAGGCGAGCCTAGGCATCTTGCAGCCAAGATTTGGTAAGGTAACCATCTCAAAGACAAATACTCATGGGAAAAAGCTTAGGATAGCTTATCTTCCCCAGCAGATTGCCAGTTTTAATGCTGGTTTTCCGAGTACGGTTTATGAATTTGTCAAGTCGGGTCGCTATCCGCGAAAGGGTTGGTTTCGTCGCTTGAACGCCCATGATGAGGAGCATATCAAGGCCAGTCTAGACTCAGTTGGTATGTGGGAACACCGTGACAAACGAATTGGCTCCCTCTCGGGAGGGCAAAAGCAACGAGCAGTGATTGCCCGGATGTTTGCTTCTGACCCAGATATTTTTGTCTTGGATGAGCCGACGACAGGGATGGATGCAGGAAGCAAAAATGAATTTTACGAACTCATGCACCATAGTGCTCACCATCATGGCAAGGCTGTTTTGATGATTACCCATGACCCTGAGGAGGTCAAGGACTATGCGGATCGCAACATCCATCTGGTTCGTAACCAAGATTCGCCGTGGCGTTGTTTCAACGTTCACGAAAGCGACCAGGAGGTGGACCATGCTTAGTTTGTTATCTTATGACTTCATGCAGCGTGCCTTCTTGGCGGTCATTGCCATGAGTCTCTTTTCTCCAGTTCTTGGGACCTTCCTTATCTTACGTCGTCAGAGTCTCATGAGTGATACCCTCAGTCACGTTTCTCTGTCAGGGGTAGCCTTTGGTCTGGTTTTGGGAATTTCTCCAACTATTTCAACCATTGCTATCGTCTTGATTGCTGCGGTCTTTCTAGAGTATCTCCGGACAGTCTATAAGAACTTTATGGAAATCGGAACTGCCATCCTCATGTCAACAGGACTTGCAGTGTCTCTGATTGTCATGAGTAAGGGGAAAAGTTCGAGCTCCATGAGTTTGGACCAATACCTCTTTGGGTCTATTGTGACCATTAGCCAGGAGCAGGTGCTATTCCTCTTTGCCATTGCTGCGGTCGTTTTGCTCTTGACTTTCTTATTCTTACGTCCCATGTACATCCTGACTTTTGATGAGGACACGGCCTTTGTGGATGGCTTGCCAGTTCGTACCATGTCTATTCTCTTTAACATGGTGACAGGGGTGGCCATTGCCCTTATGATTCCAGCTGCAGGAGCCCTTTTGGTGTCGACCATTATGGTCTTACCAGCTAGCATTGCCCTTCGTCTGGGGAAAAACTTCAAATCCGTTATGTTACTAGCCAGCGCTATTGGTTTTTTGGGAATGGTGGCAGGACTCTACATTTCCTACTACGCAGAAACACCTGCCAGCGCTAGTATCACCATTATCTTTGTAGCTGTCTTTTTGTTAGTCAGTCTACTGAAACGTTTTATCAAATAGGAGAATGAAATGAAAAAACTGAGCTTACTACTAGCTAGTCTATGTGCCCTGTTTTTAGTGGCTTGTTCCAATCAAAAACAGGCAAATGGGAAACTCAATATCGTGACAACCTTTTACCCTGTCTACGAATTTACCAAGCAAGTCGCAGGAGATACTGCTAATGTAGAACTTCTAATCGGTGCTGGTACAGAACCCCATGAGTACGAACCGTCTGCCAAGGCAGTTGCCAAAATCCAAGACGCAGATACCTTTGTCTATGAAAATGAAAATATGGAAACTTGGGTTCCAAAATTGCTAGAATCCTTGGATAAGAAAAAAGTGAAAACCATCAAGGCAACAGGTGATATGCTCCTCTTGCCAGGTGGTGAGGAAGAAGAGGAAGGGCATGATCATGGCGGTGAGGGTCACCATCACGACTACGATCCCCACGTTTGGCTTTCACCAGCACGCGCCATCAAACTGGTAGAGCATATCCGTGACAGCTTGTCAGCAGATTATCCTGATAAAAAAGAGACTTTTGAGAAGAATGCAGCTGCCTACATTGAAAAATTGCAAGCATTGGATAAGGCTTATACAGATGGCTTATCTCAAGCGAAACAAAAGAGCTTTGTGACCCAGCACGCTGCCTTTAACTATCTTGCCTTGGACTACGGTCTCAAGCAAGTATCCATCTCAGGTCTCTCACCAGATGCAGAACCATCAGCAGCACGTTTGGCAGAATTGACAGAGTATATCAAGAAAAACAAGATTTCTTATATCTACTTTGAAGAAAATGCTTCACAAGCCCTCGCCAATACACTCTCAAAAGAAACAGGTGTCAAACTAGACGTGCTCAATCCGCTAGAAAGTCTAACAGAAGAAGCAACCAAGGCTGGTGAGGACTATATCTCCGTGATGGAGAAAAACCTCAAGGCTTTGAAACAGACAACGGACCAAGAAGGACCAGAAATCGAACCAGAGAAGGAAGAAAATACCAAGACAGTTCACAATGGTTACTTTGAGGATGCAGATGTCAAGGACCGCACCTTGAGTGACTATGCTGGCAACTGGCAGTCTGTCTATCCTTTCCTTGAGGATGGAACTTTTGATCAAGTCTTTGACTACAAGGCTAAGTTGACTGGTAAGATGACCAAGGATGAGTATAAGGCTTACTATAGAAAAGGCTATCAGACAGATGTGACCAAAATCAACATCACGGATAACACTATGGAATTTGTTCAAGGTGGCCAAAGCAAGAAATTCACCTATAAGTATGTCGGCAAGAAAATCTTGACTTATAAGAAAGGCAATCGTGGTGTGCGCTTCCTCTTTGAAGCGACAGATGCGGACGCTGGACAGTTCAAGTATGTTCAGTTTAGTGACCACAATATCGCCCCAGTCAAGGCAGAACATTTCCATATCTTCTTTGGAGGCACAAGCCAAGAAGCCCTCTTTGAAGAAATGGATAACTGGCCAACCTACTACCCAGATAACCTATCTGGTCAAGAAATCGCCCAAGAAATGTTAGCGCATTGATGCAAGAGAGAATCCCGCAAATCTGCGGGATTTTTTGCTGGAAATGATTAGGTTGTTAGGTATTATAGTACCACAGTTGTGCTGTTCACAATGTGATAAAGAGGTCATTTTCTACTGGCTGATTCTCACTAGCTGGCGAATGCAAAAGCTACGATTGTACAAATTATAGAATCTTTTCAGGGGATTTAGGAAGGAATCTTAGTCATATTGACGCTGCTATCGCTTTTTGTTATAGTCAAGGAGAGAGCGGTCTGGAACACTAGTTTATTCACAGTCTGTGGATAAGTCTAGGGGGAAATGACATACAACTCAGGGAGTTGAAGTATCCTGATAATAGTTTCGTATATTAGTGACTTTCTGGAAAGCTAGTATAAACCCTAGTACAGAGGCATTTGGCAAAGGTGTGTTTAGCGTGAAGGCTTCCAAGTCTAAGAGCTGGATTTTGGAGAAACTAGTTTTTAGGCATGTTTTCTTATCCACAACTTGTGGATAACTTTGTGAACAAGAGAAAGAGATGTGAGATGATGACGAAAATAAAACCGCATGGACCATTACCAAGCCAGGCCCAGCTGGATTATTTAGAGGATGAACTAGCTGCCTTTATCCATTTTGGTCCTAATACCTTTTATGACCAGGAATGGGGGACTGGACAGGAGGATCCTGAACGCTTTAACCCGACCAAGTTGGATGCGCGTGAATGGGTTCGGGTACTCAAAGAAACGGGTTTTAAAAAGCTGATTTTGGTGGTCAAGCACCACGATGGTTTTGTGCTCTATCCGTCAGCACATACAGATTATTCGGTCAAGGCTAGCCCTTGGAGGGATGGAAAGGGGGACTTGCTCCTTGAGGTTTCCAAAGCTGTAACTGAGTTTGACATGGATATGGGAGTTTATTTATCTCCTTGGGATGCCCATAGTCCCCTCTATCATGTGGACCGAGAAGCAGACTACAATGCCTACTATCTGGCTCAATTGAAGGAAATCTTGTCAAATCCTGCCTATGGGAATGCCGGTAAGTTCGCTGAGGTGTGGATGGATGGTGCTCGAGGAGAAGGGGCCCAGAAGGTCAACTATGAGTTTGAGACCTGGTTTGAAACCATTCGTGACTTGCAGGGCGATTGTTTGATTTTCTCCACTGAGGGAACTAGTATTCGCTGGATTGGAAATGAACGAGGCTATGCAGGGGACCCCTTGTGGCAAAAAGTCAAGCCAGACCAGTTGGGGACAGAAGCGGAATTAGATTACCTGCAGCACGGAGACCCCTCGGGAACGCTGTTTTCAATCGGTGAGGCAGATGTTTCTCTTCGGCCAGGCTGGTTTTACCATGAGGATCAGGATCCCAAGTCTCTTGAGGAATTGGTCGAAATCTACTTTCACTCGGTGGGTCGGGGTACACCTCTCTTACTCAATATTCCTCCAAACCAAGATGGACTCTTTGACGAAAAGGATATTCAGCGTCTCTATGAATTTGCTGTCTACCGTGACGAGTTCTATAAAGAGGATTTGGCTTTGGGAGCCAAGGTATCTGGTCCTGCTCTATCACCAGACTTTGCTTGTCATCATCTGACAGATGGACTGGAGGCTAGTTCTTGGTCAAGTGATGCAGAGTTGCCAATCCAATTAGAGCTCGATTTAGGGGCACCTAAAACTTTTGATGTGATCGAGCTGAGAGAAGATTTGAAGTTGGGGCAACGCATCGCTGCTTTCCATGTTCAGGTAGAGTTGGATGGTGCCTGGCAGGAGTTTGGCTCTGGTTATACTGTTGGCTACAAACGTCTCTTACGAGGATCAGTCGTTGAGGCGCAGAAGATACGCGTGACCATTACAGAGGCACAGGCTTTGCCTTTGTTGACCAAAATTTCACTCTATAAAACACCTACCTTGTCGAAAAAAGAAGCTGTTCAGCAACTAGAGTTTTCAGAAAAAAGTCTAGCTGTGATCAAGGGAGAAAATGTCCACTTTACAGTGAAACGCATAGAATCTAGCAGTCCTTTAGAAGCTAAGATTTCGATTCAACCAGGGACGGGTGTGCATGGTGTCGCTTATCGGGACGAGATTCAAGTCCTTGCGTTTCAAGTTAGCGAGACTGAAAAAAGGCTAACGCTACCAACCTTGTATTTTGCAGGAGATAAAAGCTTAGATTTTTATCTGAATTTGACGGTAGATGGGCAGCTGGTTGACCAGCTTCAGGTCCAAGTTTCATAAAAGAAGAACCTTTGCGCGATGCAAAGGTTCTTTTGGTTAGGAGTGATTTGGTAGCCAGCTGAGGGTGAAGGTCAGTTGCTCAGCTTTCAAGAGGTCTTGGTGTTGAATGCTAGATACTGGGGTCTGGTCCAGTCGGCATTCTTTGACAAAGTTGAAATGGCTGTAGTTTTGCTCGGCATGGATATCCAGCCATTTATTTTCCTTAGCCAGGTAGATACGGAGGTGGTCAAAGAGAGGGATTCCGAGGTCGTAGCTTGATTTTCCTGGACAGGTCGGATAAAATCCCAGAGTCGACCAGATGTACCAAGCCGAGAGACTGCCATTGTCCTCATCGCCAGGATAGGCTTGCCAGCTTGGGTGAAAGGCTTTCTGACGGAGGGTTTTGATGAGTAGAGCAGTGTAGTCAGGGTAGTCGCTGTAGTGGAAGAGATAAGGGATGTGGAAGCTAGGCTGGTTGGAAATGGCGAGTTGTCCAAAGGGAGCTGTTGCCATCTCGCTCATTTCATGAATCTCGTAACCATAGCCGGTGGTTTCAAAGAGAGGAGCGTCCTGACAGGCTTTCAAAAGATAGTGGCTGAAGGCTTCTTTTCCACCCATAAGCTGGATTAAGCCTGGGATATCATGTAAGACGCCTAAGGTCGCTTGAATGGCAGAGCATTCGGCGTAGTCGCGTCCCCAACTATAAGGAGAGAAGTCAGGGCGGAAGTTGCCTTGGCTATCTCGCGCACGCATGTAGCCTGTCTCAGTGTCAAATAGATGACGGTAATTTTGAGACGCAGTTCTATAAGTTTTCGCGATGTCATTCTGACCTAGTTTTTCGGCACAGCTGGCGATACAAAAGTCACTATAGGCATAGTCAAGGGTGTGACTGACACTTTCGTGGTGGTCGGTAGAAAGATAACCTAATTCTTGGTATTGGGCTAGTCCGTGGCGACCATTGATGCCGAGAGGGTCGGACTTGGTGGCTGTCTCCAGCATAGCTTGGAGGAGTTCTTCTTCCAAGTCAGGAGCCATGTCCTTGCAGGCGCTATCTGCGATAATACCATCTAAAAGGGTACCAGGCATCATACCACGCTCGTCTGGAGCCAGCCACTTTGGAAGGAATCCAGTATCGCGGTAGCTATTGAGGAAACCTTCTAGAAAGCGGTGATAGTGTTCCGGTATGATAAGGGCAAAGAGGGGAAAGGTGGTGCGGAAGGTATCCCAGAAACCATTGTTGCTAAAGAGGACACCAGGCTTGACAGTACTAGTAGACAAATCCATGTGGATGTTCTGCCCTGACTCGTTCACCTCATAAAATGTCTGTGGGAAGAGGAAGAGTCTGTAGAGGCAGTGATCAAAGAAGATTCGGTCGGCTTCCCCTGTCTCCACGATATCAAAACGGTGGAGGAGATTTTCCCAGTTTGCTTGGGCATTTGCTTTACAGCTATCAAAGTCCGTTTGAGGTAGATTAAATAGCGCTTGAGAAGGAGAAATAAAGGAAGTCGCTAGTTGAATCTCGGCTTGACTGCTTGCTAAGTCAATTCGCCAGTCTCCCTCTTCTTGTGTGATAGCAAGAATATCCGTATTCATTTGTAAAGCAGTAAACAGTATCAGCGGATTTTTGTTGGTCTCTGTTTTTCCCTCTTGACGCAGGGCTAGAGTCCGCTTATCTACTTGCTCCACTGTCAGTTCATCTGCTGTGTGAAGATAGAGGGAGAGGGCTTTGCCTTGCTTTTGCTCCAAACGAATAGAAGCGCCATAGCAAGTCGGTGTGAGCTGGGTTCCAATCTGATAGCGCAGGGAGAAAATCTTCAGATAATGAGGCTGGAAAGAGGCCTTATCCATATCATAGGAGGACTGACGGTGAAAGAGGCTGTCTCCACCTAGCTGGCCTGTAACAGGTGTCAGAAGGAGCCAAGAGTAGTCCCCAATCCAAGGACTGGGTTGGTGGGTTAATCGAATCCCTTGAAAAATGGGCAGATGCGGATCGAAAAACCAAGCTCCCTCCTGGTCACTGGTCTGAGGCACAAAATAATTCATCCCGAAAGGGACGCCTGTGTAGGGCAGGGTATTTCCTCGAGAAAAGGCGTGTTTGCTGGCAGTCCCAAAGCGGGTATCGATGGTTTCAAGTAGTGTTTTCATAAAAAAGCTTTCTGTTGGAGTTTTTGTTTAGTATAACATGAAATTGCCAATAACCGAATTTTAAAAAGTGAATGCCCCTATAAATTTCGGTTAATAATTTACAAATATTCATTCTTTTGTTAGAATGGAGACAATAAAAAAGAAAAGGGGATTTTTTTTATGAGTGATTCGGTAAATAATGTGAATAACGAATAATCTGTAGAGAAGGTTGAAAACACGCCTGTAGAGGATGTGAAGTCAGTTGCTACTCAAGAACCAGAAACTGTGGAAGAAACTGCTTCTGAGCAAGCAAAAGATGACCAATCTGAAGAAGTGGTGGAAGAGAAAGATTCTAAATCAGAACAGAAAGAAGATGCAAAAGCTTCAGCTGCGGCTTCAGCTCAACAAGTAGTTGAAAAAACCAAAGGACTGTTTGCAACGAAACGCAAAGAAATCATTGCAGCTCTTGTGGCAGTAGCCGTTATTATTGTGGCATTTGTGGGATACAATGTTATCCAGTCACAACCAAAAAGCTTGATTGGCGACGTTAAAGTTGAGTTCTCAGGTTATGAAGAATCTGGAACGGTAACTTATAATAGTCAAGATATTGCTGAGAAAGTAGCAGAAATAGCATACCAAAAAGTAGGCTTTAATAAAGATCAGGCAGCTGGTTTGGCTAAAAAAGATTCTATTATTTACGCAGAGGTGTCAAGAGATGGCAAGTTGGCGTCTAAATTGATACAAGCAGAAGCGATGATTAGTAGTGTCCATTATGAATTTGACAAAACAAATGGTCTCAAAAATGGGGATGAAGTTACGTTCACTGTAACAACAAGCTCAAAAAACTCACCATTTAAAGCTGAAAAGAAAACTTTCAAAGTTGAAAACTTGAAAGAATATGAGAAGGTATCAACGGCTGATTTGCTCAAAGAAACTCCTGTGACATTTACTGGATTTAATGGGTATGGCATAGCGTCTATTACAGAAAATCCTAATAAAGACGGCTATTTCAACTTTGAAGATAACAAACGTCCGACAAACTTGAAGAACGGAGATACAGTTACTCTTACTGTTAGTGTGACCTATATCAATGAGTTAAAATCAAAAGGAAAAGTTGTTGACAACAATAAGGTCGAGGTGACTGTTGAAGGGTTGAAAGACTTAAAAGATGTGAAGAACTTTGCGGATCTTCTGAAAAAGAATGATGACTATAGCAAGTCTGAAAATCAAAATAGTTCCTTTAGCACCTACACTTTAGAGTCGCAAGGCAGTTATTTGAAAGTCATCCCAGAAGAGAATAAAAAATCAAATGGAAAAGTTTCGTTGATAACAGTTTATAAAGTAACTTGGTCAAGTGGCAATTCAAAAGAAGTTCGTTACAAATACTATGGTTATCAAGCTTACCTTTTGAAGGACAATAATCTGGATCTTGATGCTGCTTCTAAAGTATCAAGCTGGGGATCAAAAGATTTAGAAGGTCTAAAAGCTGAACTGGCTACCGAAGGTTATAAGGTTTACGAAGAAAAGAAAAGTGAATAGAAAAGTTGGGGGAATCCCAGCTTTTTTTTCATAAGTTTGTTTCAAAACGACTTTAGTTTGTGTATATCTTTTAGGGGTGATTTTTTTTATACTGAACATGAAACTTGTTTGAAAGAGGAAACTGCACGATGATTTATTCGAAAGAAATTGTTAGAGAATGGCTGGACGAAGTAGCAGAGCGGGCCAAGGACCATCCGGAGTGGGTGGATGTCTTCGAGCGTTGCTACACAGACACCTTGGATAATACAGTTGAAATCTTAGAAGATGGCTCAACTTTTGTACTCACTGGGGATATTCCTGCCATGTGGCTTCGGGATTCGACAGCCCAACTCAGACCCTACCTTCATGTGGCTAAAAGAGATCCTCTCCTGCGTCAGACCATTGCAGGTTTGGTTAAGCGTCAGATGACCTTGGTGCTCAAGGATCCTTATGCCAACTCCTTTAACATTGAGGAAAACTGGAAGGGTCACCATGAGACTGACCACACCGACCTTAACGGTTGGATCTGGGAGCGCAAGTATGAGGTGGACTCGCTTTGCTATCCTTTGCAGCTGGCTTATCTCCTTTGGAAAGAGACTGGCGAAACCAGTCAGTTTGATGAAACTTTTGTCGCTGCGACCAAGGAAATCCTTCATCTCTGGACGGTAGAGCAGGACCACAACAACTCTCCATATCGTTTTGTCCGCGATACAGACCGCAAGGAAGATACTCTGGTAAATGATGGCTTTGGACCTGACTTTGCCCTGACAGGTATGACCTGGTCAGCCTTCCGACCAAGTGATGACTGCTGTCAGTATAGCTATTTGATTCCATCCAATATGTTTGCAGTCGTTGTCTTGGGGTATGTCCAAGAAATCTTTGCAGAACTAGATCTAGCTGATAGCCAAAACATCATCGCAGACGCTAAACGTCTGCAAGCAGAGATCCAAGAAGGAATCGAAAACTACGCTTATACCTCCAACAGCAAGGGTGAAAAGATTTACGCCTTTGAAGTGGATGGTCTAGGAAATGCTAGCATCATGGATGATCCAAACGTACCAAGTTTGTTGGCTGCGCCTTATCTGGGCTACTGCGACATTGACGATGAGGTTTACCAAGCAACTCGTCGGACCATTCTGAGCCCTGAAAATCCATATTTCTACCAAGGTGAATATGCTAGTGGTCTCGGAAGTTCTCATACTTTCTATCGCTATATCTGGCCGATTGCCCTTTCTATCCAAGGCCTGACAACAAGTGATAAGGCAGAGAAGAAATTCTTGCTGGATCAGCTCGTTGCCTGCGACGGTGGTACAGGTGTCATGCACGAAAGCTTCCACGTGGATGACCCAACGCTTTACTCACGTGAATGGTTTTCTTGGGCCAACATGATGTTCTGTGAATTAGTCTTGGATTACCTGGATATTCGTTAAGGAGCGCGCTTTAGTTTCACCGATTCGTGTCAGAATCACACCTTTACATTTAAAACGTTAAAATTTAAATTTAGAATGAGGTTTTACTTCATGGAAAATGTTGTTGTACATATTATCTCACATAGTCACTGGGACCGTGAGTGGTACTTACCTTTTGAAAGCCACCGTATGCAGTTGGTGGAGTTGTTTGACAATCTTTTTGATCTCTTTGAAAATGACCCTGAGTTTAAGAGTTTCCACTTGGATGGACAAACCATTGTCCTGGATGACTATTTGGAAATTCGCCCTGAAAATCGCGACAAAGTCCAAGGTTACATTGACGAAGGCAAACTCAAAATTGGTCCCTTTTACATCTTGCAGGATGATTACTTGATTTCAAGTGAAGCCAACGTCCGCAATACCTTGATTGGTCAAGCAGAATGTGCAAAATGGGGCAAATCCACTCAGATTGGTTACTTCCCAGATACCTTTGGAAATATGGGACAAGCTCCTCAAATCCTTCAGAAATCAGGCATTCACGTGGCAGCCTTTGGGCGTGGTGTGAAGCCGATTGGATTTGACAACCAAGTTCTCGAAGATGAGCAGTTTACTTCCCAGTTTTCAGAAATGTACTGGCAGGGTGCGGACGGAAGCCGCGTCCTCGGTATCCTCTTTGCCAACTGGTACAGTAACGGGAATGAAATCCCAGTTGATAAGGACGAGGCCCTAACTTTCTGGAAACAAAAATTGTCAGACGTGCGTGACTACGCTTCGACCAACCAATGGTTGATGATGAACGGATGTGACCACCAGCCTGTACAGCGAAATCTGAGCGAAGCCATTCGTGTGGCCAATGAACTCTTCCCAGATGTGACTTTTGTTCATAGTTCATTTGATGACTATGTCCATGCAGTAGAAAGTGCTCTACCTGAGCAACTATCTACCGTTACGGGTGAGTTGACCAGTCAAGAAACAGACGGTTGGTATACACTTGCTAACACTTCTTCATCCCGTATTTACCTCAAACAAGCTTTCCAAGAAAATAGCAACCTCCTAGAACAAGTAGTGGAGCCATTGACTGTCATCACTGGTGGGCACAACCATAAGGATCAGTTGACTTATGCTTGGAAAGTCCTTCTACAAAATGCGCCACATGATAGTATCTGTGGCTGTAGTATTGACGAAGTTCACCGTGAGATGGAAACGCGTTTTGCCAAGGTCAACCAAGTTGGAAACTTCGTTAAGACCAATCTTCTCAATGAGTGGAAGGGCAAAATTGCAACTCACGAAGCGCAAAGCGACCATCTCTTTACTGTCATTAACACAGGTTTGCATGACAAGGTTGATACGGTCAGCACCGTGATTGATGTGGCGACTTGTGATTTCAAGGAATTGCACCCAACAGAAGGCTATAAGAAGATGGCAGCTTTGACCTTGCCAAGCTACCGTGTCGAAGACTTGGAAGGGCATGCTGTAGAAGCGAAAATCGAAGATCTGGGAGCTAACTTTGAGTATGATTTGCCAAAAGACAAGTTCCGTCAGGCTCGTATCGCTCGACAAGTGCGCGTGACAGTCCCTGTTCATCTGGCACCACTTTCTTGGACAACCTTCCAATTGCTCGAAGGAGAACAAGAACACCGTGACGGTATTTACCAAAACGGAGTGATTGATACGCCATTTGTAACGGTCAGTGTGGATGAAAATATCACAGTCTACGACAAGACAACTCATGAAGCTTATGAGGATGTTCTTCGTTTTGAAGACCGTGGTGACATCGGAAATGAGTACATCTATTTCCAACCAAAAGGAACAGAGCCTATCTATGCAGAGCTTAAGGGCTATGAGGTCTTGGAAAATACAGCTCGTTTTGCCAAGATCTTACTCAAGCATGAATTGACAATTCCAGTAAGTGCAGACGAAAAACTGGATGCGGAACAAAGAGGCATCATAGAGTTTATGACGCGTGAAGCTGGACGCTCAGATGAACTAACAACCCTTCCTCTTGAAACAGAGATGACCGTCTTTGTTGACAATCCACAAATCCGCTTCAAGACTCGCTTTACTAACACAGCCAAGGACCACCGTATCCGTCTCTTGGTCAAGACTCATAATACGCGTCCAAGCAATGATTCGGAAAGCATTTATGAGGTGGTGACACGACCAAACAAACCAGCTGCTTCTTGGGAAAATCCTGAAAATCCTCAACACCAACAAGCCTTCGTCAGTCTGTATGACGATGAAAAAGGGGTGACGGTGGCCAATAAAGGATTGCACGAGTATGAAATCCTTGGAGACGAAACCATTGCAGTGACCATTCTTCGTGCCTCAGGTGAGCTAGGTGACTGGGGTTACTTCCCAACACCAGAGGCTCAGTGCTTGCGTGAGTTTGAAGTCGAGTTTGCTCTTGAATGCCACCAAGCAGGGGAACGCTTCTCCGCTTTCCGTCGTGCCAAAGCCTTCCAAACACCATTCACTAGTCTTCAAGTTGCTAAACAAGAAGGAAGTGTTGCTGCGACTGGTAGCCTCTTGAGTCATGCGGCACTCAGCTTACCACAAGTCTGCCCAACAGCCTTTAAGGTAGCTGAAAATGAAGAAGGATATGTACTTCGTTACTACAATATGAGTCAAGAAAATGTGCGTATATCAGAACAGCAACAAACCATTCTGGACTTGCTTGAACGACCATATCCAGTTCATTCAGGACTCTTAGCACCACAAGAAATTCGTACAGAATTGATCAAAAAAGAAGACATTTAACAGTTTTAAAGAATACTATGAGATAGAAAGGAGGGGCGAAAGAGTTAGGATGAACTACTGAGTCGCCCCTTTTTATGGGAAGAACAATGACCATTGCAACCATTGATATCGGAGGGACTGGGATTAAGTTTGCCAGTCTGACTCCTGATGGAAAAATACTAGATAAGACAAGTATTCCGACGCCAGAAAGTTTGGAGGATTTACTAGCTTGGCTAGACCAACGCTTGGCAGAACAAGATTATAAGGGCATTGCTATGAGTGTTCCAGGCGCGGTCAATCAAGAAACAGGTGTGATTGAGGGCATCAGTGCCGTCCCTTACATCCATGGCTTTTCTTGGTATGAAGCTCTTGCTCATCATCAACTCCCCGTCCATCTAGAAAATGATGCCAACTGTGTTGGACTTAGTGAACTGCTGGCTCACCCAGAGATTGAAAATGCAGCCTGTGTCGTGATTGGGACAGGAATTGGCGGTGCCATGATTATCAATGGCAAACTTCACCGAGGTCGCCACGGCTTGGGAGGAGAGTTTGGCTACATGACAACTATCGAGCCTGCGGAAAAGCTCAACAACTGGTCGCAACTAGCGTCAACTGGAAATATGGTGCGATACGTGATTGAAAAATCTGGTCAGACTGACTGGGACGGACGCAAGATTTACCAAGAGGCCGCAGCTGGCAATGTTCTTTGTCAAGAAGCCATTTTGCGTATGAACCGTAATTTGGCTCAAGGTTTGCTTAATATCCAGTATCTCATCGACCCAGATGTCATTAGTCTGGGAGGCTCCATCAGTCAGAATCCAGACTTTATCCAAGGTGTCAAAAAAGCTGTCGATGAATTTGTCGAAACCTACGAAGAATACACGGTCGCACCAGTTATCCAGGCCTGCACCTATCACGCAGACGCCAATCTCTACGGTGCCCTTGTCAACTGGCTACAGGAGGAAAACCAATGGTAGTTTTTACAGGACTTAGTCCTAAACAAACTCAGGCAATCGACTTGCTGACAAAACATATCTCTTTACCAGATGTGGAAGTTGCAGTCGCTCAGTCTGACCAAACGTCTATCTCGATTATAGGTCAAGGTGGACACTATCAACTAACCTATCGCAAACCTCACCAACTCTACCGCGCCTTGTCAGTGCTAGCAACAGCTCTAGTAGAAGGTGATAAGGTAGCGATTGAGGAGCAGGCGGCTTATGAAGATTTAGCCTACATGGCAGACTGTTCTCGCAATGCAGTTTTGAATGTGGCTTCTGCCAAACAGATGATTGAAGTCTTGGCTCTCATGGGTTACTCAACCTTCGAGCTCTACATGGAAGATACCTACCAGATTGAGGGGCAGCCTTATTTTGGTTACTTCCGCGGGGCTTATTCAGCAGAAGAGTTGCAGGAAATCGAAGCCTATGCCCAACAGTTTGACATGACCTTTGTGCCCTGCATCCAGACCTTGGCCCACTTGTCAGCCTTTGTCAAATGGGGGGTCAAAGAAGTGCAGGAACTCCGTGATGTGGAGGACATTCTCCTTATCGGCGAAGAAAAGGTTTATGACCTGATTGATGGGATGTTTGCTACTTTGTCTAAACTGCAGACTCGCAAGGTCAATATCGGGATGGATGAAGCCCACTTGGTTGGTTTGGGACGCTACCTCATCTTGAATGGTGTTGTAGACCGTAGTCTTCTCATGTGTCAACACTTAGAGCGCGTGCTGGATATTGCTGACAAGTATGGTTTCCACTGCCAGATGTGGAGCGATATGTTCTTCAAACTCATGTCAGCGGATGGTCAGTACGACCGTGATGTGGAGATTCCAGAGGAAACGCATGTCTACCTAGACCGTCTAAAAGACCGTGTGACCTTGGTTTACTGGGATTATTATCAAGACAGCGAAGAAAAGTACAATCGCAATTTCCGCAACCACCACAAGATTAGCCAAGACCTTGCCTTTGCAGGCGGAGCTTGGAAGTGGATCGGTTTCACACCCAACAACCATTTCAGCCGTCTCATTGCTGTAGAAGCCAACAAAGCCTGCCGCGCCAATGATATCAAAGAAGTCATCGTGACGGGTTGGGGGGATAACGGTGGGGAAACTGCACAGTTCTCTATCCTACCAAGTCTGCAAATCTGGGCAGAACTCAGCTACCGCAATGACCTAGATCGTTTGTCTGCTCACTTCAAGACCAATACGGGTCTATCAGTTGAGGACTTTATGCAGATTGACCTTGCCAATCTCTTGCCAGACTTGCCAGGCAATCTCAGTGGTATCAATCCCAACCGCTATGTCTTTTATCAGGATGTTCTCTGTCCGATTCTTGACAGACACATGACACCTGAACAGGACAAACCGCACTTCGCTCAGGCTGCTGTGACCCTTGCTGCTATCAAAGAAAAAGCTGGTGCCTACTCTTATCTCTTTGAAACTCAGGCTCAATTGAACCAGATTTTAAGCAGTAAAGTAGATGTTGGACGACGCATTCGTGAAACTTATAAAGTCGATGACAAAGTCAGCTTGCAGCAAATCGCCAGAGAAGAATTACCAAAACTCAGAAGCGAGATTGAACACTTCCATGCTCTCTTTAGCCACCAATGGTTGAAAGAAAACAAGGTCTTTGGCTTGGATACAGTCGATATCCGTATGGGCGGACTCTTGCAACGTATCAAACGAGCAGAAAGTCGCATCGAGGCTTATCTGGCAGGTCAGATTGATCGCATCGACGAGCTAGAAGTTGAAATCCTACCATTTACTGATTTCTACGCAGACAAGGATTTCGCAGCAACTACAGCCAATCAGTGGCACACTATTGCGACCGCATCGACGATTTATACGACTTAATACTCTTCGAAAATCTCTTCAAACCACGTCAGCTTCGCCTTGCCGTATAGATGTTACTGACTTCGTCAGTTTTATCTGCAACCTCAAAGCAGTGCTTTGAGCAGCCTGTGGCTAGCTTCCTAGTTTGCTCTTTGATTTTCATTGAGTATAAAAACAAGAACAGTGTCCCTTGTTCAGAGTGTTTCTCGTGAAACCTATTTCTTATAAAAAACTTCTCCACAAAAAATAATTTGTGGAGTTTTTTCTATAATTAGTAGTTTAACCTGACCTTCAAATAGGAGTATACTAATAATGTAATCGTTATCAAACCTAAAAATTCGATGAAATCAGTTTTTAGGAATAAAAAGGGAGGAAATTATGAAAAAGTTTTCAAAGACCTTGAGAGATAACTGGATCTTTCTCTTGATGGTTTTACCAGGGGCACTCTGGTTGATTCTATTCTTTTACATTCCAGTATTTGGGAATGTGGTCGCCTTTAAAGACTACCATATGACCAGTAATGGTTTCATAGATAGTATTGTGAATAGTAAATGGGTCGGGTTAGATAATTTCAGATTCTTGTTCAGTTCAAAAGATGCCTTTATCATCACTCGAAATACCGTTCTCTACAATCTTGGCTTTATCTTTATCGGTTTGATTGTATCAGTAGGGATTGCCATCATCCTCAGCGAGCTCCGCTCTAAGAGAATGGTTAAAATTTTCCAAACGTCTATGTTGTTCCCTTACTTCCTGTCATGGGTTATCATCAGTTTCTTTACAGATGCCTTCCTAAACATTGACAAAGGGGTCTTCAACCATTTCCTAACATCCATTGGCATGAAGGAAGTCAACTTCTACGCTGACTTAGGCATTTGGCCATACCTTCTCCTTTTCCTAGGTATTTGGAAAGGCTTTGGATATAGCAGTGTCATGTACTATGCGACAATCATGGGAATTGACCCAACCTACTACGAAGCAGCAACAGTGGACGGGGCTAGCAAGTGGCAACGCATTCGCAACGTAACCATTCCTCAGTTGACTCCACTTGTGACAGTCTTGACCATCCTTGCAGTCGGAAATATCTTCCGTGCAGACTTCGGTCTCTTCTATCAAATCCCACACAATGCTGGTCAGCTCTACAATGTAACCAACGTTTTGGACGTGTATGTCTTTAATGGTTTGACTCAGACAGCAGATATCGGTATGGCTTCAGCAGCCGGTCTTTACCAATCCGTAGTCGGTTTGATTCTGGTTATCCTATCAAACTTGCTTGCAAGACGAGTCGATCCAAACTCAGCTTTGTTCTAGAAAGGAGGAGAATATGGCAGAAAAGAAAATTAAAAAAGAAAAAATCGATAATGTCGGCATTCACTCCTTCAGTAAGAAAGCAGATATCTTCTTTAGTATTATCTCTGGTTTGATCGCTCTTTCTTGTATCTTGCCCTTTATCTTCGTTATCATCATTTCGGTGACAGATGAAAAGAGCATCCTCCAGTATGGATATAGCTTTTTCCCTTCGAAATTTGGTGTAGATGGATTCCAGTTCCTAGCTCAGTTTAAAGATAAGATCCTCCAAGCGCTCTTTATCTCAGTTTTTGTAACTGTAGTCGGAACAGTGACCAACGTCTTCATCACAACCACTTATGCCTACGCCATCTCACGGACAACCTTTAAGTACCGCAGATTCTTTACGATTTTCGCTCTTCTCAGTATGTTGTTCAATGCTGGTTTGGTACCAGGCTATATCGTGGTCACTCGCCTGCTTCAACTTGGTGATACCGTTTGGGCCTTGATTGTTCCAATGCTTCTCTCACCATTCAACATCATCTTGATGCGTTCCTTCTTCAAGAAGACCATTCCAGAAGCCATTCTCGAATCTGCTCGTATCGATGGTGCCAGTGAAGCTCGGATCTTCTTCCAGATTTGTTTGCCATTGTCACTTCCAGGTATCGCAACCATCACGCTTTTGACAGCTCTTGGTTTCTGGAACGACTGGTTCAACGCCCTTCTTTATATCAAGAGTGACAACTTGTATCCATTGCAATATTTGCTTATGCAAATCCAACAAAATATGGACTACATTGCAAAAGCAGTCGGCCTATCTGGCCAACTGGGAGTTGCTCTACCGAAAGAAACAGGTCGTATGGCCATGGTTGTTGTTGCAACCCTTCCAATCGCGATTCTGTATCCATTCTTCCAACGCTACTTTGTTAAAGGGTTGACGATCGGTGGTGTGAAAGAATAGCACTTGTTGAGAAACACCGTTTCTCCCTTCCCAACTTCATCTTAGTGACTGAAGTTACAAATCATTAAATCGTTTATAAGTTTAAAAATAAAAAAAGGAGTTTTTATCATGAAAAACTGGAAAAAATATGCTTTTGCATCTGCTAGCGTAGTCGCTTTGGCTGCTGGTCTTGCTGCTTGTGGAAACCTTACAGGTAATAACAAAAAAGCTGCTGATACTGCTTCAGGTGAAAAACCTGTAATCAAAATGTACCAAATCGGTGACAAACCAGACAACTTGGATGAATTGCTAGAAAATGCAAACAAAATCATCGAAGAAAAAGTCGGTGCTAAATTGGATATCCAATACCTTGGATGGGGTGACTATGATAAGAAAATGTCTGTTATCACATCATCTGGTGAAAACTATGATATCGCATTTGCATCTAACTATGTCGTAAATGCTCAAAAAGGTGCTTATGCTGACTTAACAGAATTGTATAAAAAAGAAGGAGCAGAGCTTTACAAAGCACTTGACCCAGCTTACATCAAAGGGAACACTGTAAACGGTAAGATCTATGCAGTACCAGTTGCAGCTAACGTTGCATCATCTCAAAACTTTGCCTTCAACGGAACTCTTCTTGCTAAATACGGTATCGATATTTCAGGTGTAACTTCATACGAAACACTTGAGCCAGTCTTGAAACAAATCAAAGAAAAAGCTCCAGATGTAGTACCATTTGCGGTTACGAAGAACTTTATCCCATCTGATAACTTTGACTACCCAGTACCAAACGGACTTCCATTTGTTATCGACCTTGAAGGAGACACTACTAAGATCGTAAACCGTTACGAAGTACCTCGTTTCAAAGAACACTTGAAGACTCTTCACAAATTCTATGAAGAAGGATACATTCCAAAAGACGTAGCAACAAGCGACACTTCATTTGACCTTCAACAAGATACTTGGTTCGTTCGTGAAGAAACAGTAGGACCAGCTGACTACGGTAACAGCTTGCTCTCACGCGTTGCTAACAAAGACATCCAAATCAAACCAATCACTAACTTTATCAAGAAAAACCAAACAACACAAGTTGCCAACTTTGTTATCTCAAACAACTCTAAGAACAAAGAAAAATCAATGGAAGTGTTGAACCTCTTGAACACGAACCCAGAACTCTTGAACGGTCTTGTTTACGGTCCAGAAGGCAAGAACTGGGAAAAAATTGAAGGTAAAGAAAACCGTGTACGCGTCCTTGATGGCTACAAAGGAAATACTCACATGGGTGGATGGAACACTGGTAACAACTGGATTCTTTACATCAACGAAAACGTTACAGATCAACAAATCGAAGATTCTAAGAAACAATTGGCAGAAGCTAAAGAATCTCCAGCACTTGGATTCATCTTTAACACTGACAATGTGAAATCTGAAATCTCAGCCATTTCTAACACAATGCAACAATTCGATACAGCTATCAACACTGGTACTGTAGACCCAGATAAAGCTATTCCAGAATTGATGGAAAAATTGAAATCTGAAGGTGCCTACGAAAAAGTATTGAACGAAATGCAAAAACAATATGACGAATTCTTGAAAAACAAAAAATCATAAGATCGATTGATTTCGTGTATTCATTCCTAATTCCTAAAAATGTGATCACTGCCTTCCTTAGTTCTCTAGGGGAGGTAGTGATTTTTAGGATGTAAAAATGAAAAGAGTGGTTCTGAGGGTTTATGCGATGTGATACACATACATCTATAGAGGATTTATTATGAAAAAATATCGTCTTCTTTTCAAAATGAGTGCTGTCTTCTCTTACCTATTTTTCGTATTTGGCCTTTCCCAGCTGACGCTTATTGTCCAAAACTATTGGCAATTTTCTTCCCAGATTGGCAATTTCTTCTGGATTCAAAATATCTTGAGTTTGCTATTTAGCGGAGTCATGATTTGGATTCTGGTTAAGACAGGGCACGGCTATCTCTTTCGCATTCCAAGAGAAAAATGGCTTTGGTATTCGATTTTGATAGTATTAGTGGTAGTGCTCCAGATCTCTTTTAACGTTCAGACAGCTAAACATGTCCAGTCAACTGCTGAAGGTTGGGCTGTATTGATTGGTTATAGTGGGACTAACTTTGCAGAGCTAGGTATCTATATAGCCCTGTTCTTTCTGATTCCACTGATGGAAGAGTTAATCTATAGAGGATTACTGCAACACGCCTTTTTTAAAGATTCGAGATTTGCTCTTGATTTGCTTCTTCCTTCTATTTTATTTGCTCTCCCTCATTTTTCAAGCCTGCCTAGTCTGTTAGATATCTTCGTCTTTGCAACATCTGGAATCATTTTTGCTGGTTTGACCCGTTATACCAAGAGCATTTATCCTTCCTATGCGGTGCATGTAATCAATAATATTGTAGCGACCTTGCCATTTTTGCTGACTTTTTTACATAGGGTGTTTGGGTAAAATACTGGCTGGAGAGTTAGGAATTATAGTTTTTCAATTTATAAGCGAATTTCAGGAGGGAAATGAGTATGACACCATTAAAATGGTTTGCTGGAGGAAGTGAAAGACGTTGTGAAGCGATGACCATCATTGATCATCTATTGGAAGATATAAAGGTTGCGCCTCAACTTGCTCCCCTGAAAAATCAGTTAGTGATTTATCAAAAACGATTAAAGGACGATGGAACCTCTACTCCATTTATTCTGAGCCAAATGAACGTTGACATCTCACGTGTGTTGATTGATAACAAGCTGGGTTTGTCAGAAAGTCAAGCTAAGCAAATCAAAAAATTGAGAGAATTATCTGCGATTCGCTATGGTTACTGATGAAGTGCAGTGGTAGGTCTCTCTATATAATTTTCGGTCAAATAAATTGCATTCGTTTTCTCAAGTGGGTATACTAGAATAGTTGAATGAAAAATTCTGAAAATTTAAGAATAGAAAAGAGAACAAATCTTATGGCAAAAGATATTCGTGTCTTACTTTACTACCTCTATACTCCAATTGAAAATGCAGAGCAATTTGCGGCAGATCACTTGGCTTTCTGTAAATCAATCGGTCTCAAAGGCCGTATCCTCGTCGCTGACGAGGGGATTAACGGGACTGTTTCAGGTGACTACGAAACAACTCAAAAATACATGGACTACGTTCACAGCCTCCCAGGTATGGAAGACCTCTGGTTCAAGATTGACGAAGAAAGTGAACAAGCCTTCAAGAAGATGTTTGTTCGCTACAAGAAAGAAATTGTCCACCTTGGTTTGGAAGACAATGACTTTGACAACGACATCAACCCACTTGAAACAACAGGTGCTTACTTGTCTCCAAAAGAGTTCAAAGAAGCCCTTCTTGACGAAGATACAGTGGTTCTTGACACACGTAACGATTATGAGTACGATCTAGGACATTTCCGTGGGGCTATCCGTCCAGACATCCGCAACTTCCGTGAGTTGCCACAATGGGTCCGTGACAACAAGGAAAAATTCATGGACAAGCGTGTTGTGGTTTACTGTACAGGTGGAGTTCGCTGTGAGAAATTCTCAGGCTGGATGGTCCGTGAAGGCTATAAAGATGTCGGCCAATTGCACGGAGGAATCGCAACTTACGGTAAAGACCCAGAAGTCCAAGGTGAACTTTGGGATGGGAAAATGTACGTCTTTGACGAGCGTATCGCAGTTGATGTTAACCATGTCAACCCTACCATTGTAGGGAAAGACTGGTTTGATGGAACACCATGTGAACGCTATGTTAACTGTGGAAATCCCTTCTGTAACCGTCGTATCCTAACATCAGAAGAAAATGAAGACAAGTACCTTCGTGGATGCTCACACGAGTGTCGTGTTCACCCACGCAACCGCTATGTTTCAGAAAATGAATTGACACAAGCAGAAGTAATCGAGCGCCTAGCAGCTATCGGTGAAAGCTTGGATCAAGTCGCTACTGTATAACATCAAACAGTCCTTAGGGGCTGTTTTTCTATGCTTTATATCTAAAAAACTAAAGTTTGTTTCTGTATCTTTCAGGAAAATAGATTATACTATATGTAAACGATTTCAAAGGAGGCCAGTTATGGCGAAAACATTTTTTATCCCAAATAAAGAAAGTATTCTAGGACAACAGGAGGTCTTGACTGCCAAGTCCATCTTGGCCTTGGTGGAGGGCTTGGAGTCACACAGTTATGATGCGGTCTATCTCCGTCAGCCCCTCAATCGTCTCGAGTATATCGAGTGTGGGATTGTAGGCCAGTCGCAATTTCTCTTCAAGGTGAACTATGCGGATAGTCGAAAAGGTTATCAAGTGGTGATTCCAGATTTTCTTACTAGAGCAGACTGGGAGATTGTAGAGACTCTCCTCCAGGCCCTATCTGGCAAGTTGGGGGAAGCGGTAGAAGGGCTAGAAGACTTTGACTTTGAAGCTTATTTCCGACAAACGGTCAAGCAATATTTAGCGGATAAGGCAGTTCGTTTAGTATATTGCCAAGGGCTCTTGTCACCTATCTATCTCAACAAGGAATACCTCGAGAGCTTTTTGGCTGAGGATGGATTGGCACATTTTGAAGAGTTGGTCAAGAAGGTTCAAGGCTCTGATGCCTACCTTGCCAGTGTGAAATTTTACCCAGATGCTCAAGGCAAGGTGCACGGTATCTATCACCTAGCCCAAGGAGTCAAGACGATTTTGCCAAAAGAACCCATTGTACCTGTGCCTTATACGGAGCAGCTGGCAGGTAAGGAGCTTGTTTGGGAGATTGATTTAGTGAAGATTTCTGGTGATGGGTCCAAAGCAGAAGACTATGAATCCATCGCTCGCTTGGACTATGCAAGATTCCTAGAGTCGCTACCAGAAGCATTTTATCAGCAACTAGATGCCAATCAATTAGAAGTACAAGCCATTTTGGGAAAAAATTTTGAGGAATTGGCAGCCGTCAAGTAGACACGGTTCAAAAAAAGAGTAAACATAAAAATCCCTGTCATTAACAAATGGCAGGGATTTTGGTTAAAAGAATGTCAGGATGCGAAGGTAGTCAACTGTCAGCGCGAGCTCTGCAATGAAGAAGGGTAAGAGAATAGCGCCATCAAGTAAGACAGCTAGCAAGAAACGATAAAATGGGTCAAGGCTACTAGCCTTACTTGGCTTGCTAATCACAAAGAGATTGCCAAGGGCAAAGATGGTCATGCTTAGAAGAGTGAGGATGCCAGCGAATCGCAAGCTGCCAAAAAGTGCAAAGAAACTTGCTAGAGCCGTTAAGACAAGCGGGATAGCAAAGAGTCGGCTGTAACGATCGCAAGCTTCTTGGAATGTGAAGTCGCTCTCCTGGTCCAGTACACGTCGGACAGTAAAGCCTCCCAAAATGATGGAAAAGTAAAATAGAGCGCTAGCGACCAAGATAGAAAGTCCAGCAAAGAGATCTAAAGGTGGGAGCTGGTTAGGTAAACTATTGGCAATAGAGGCCATATAGCCGTAGTAGAGGTGCTTGATATGATAGATACTAAAGAAAAGGTTGATTGACGACAGCAAGGTGAGCAGGGCAAAGACACTGTAACGATGCTTTTGGTCCGTATTCTTGCTGGCAGTTGGTTCTTGGATAGCATCCAGCAGCCAAGTCCAAAACAGTGCGATTTCTTCTTTGAATCTGGCTGTTTTACGAGGGTCAATATCTGGGATATAGGGGCTTTCTAAAGCCTTGCTGAGGATACTTTTCTCTTTTGCAGGGTTTTCTTGCTTGTGTTCCTCTTCAGTTTTCCCTTCTCCCTCTTCCTCGGTTTGGGTTTCCTCAGTCATTTCGGGAGTTTCCTCCTCATGCGTTTCCGACTCTTTAGGTGAGACAGATGTTTCTTGGCTTACTTGTAGTTCGGTCTCCACAGTTTCTGAAGTCTCAGGCTCGTTGGGCTGGATTTCTGATTTTGTCTGAGGTGATTTCTTCTCAAGATCGGCACTTTCAAACCATTCTTGTGTCATGGTGGAACCTCCTTTTTATGGTCGTTTTCTATCTTTAGCCTAGCAGATGAAAGCGTTTTTGTCAATGGTTTCTAGATGGAGAAGAGTACTCTTCTTTAGGTAGGTAGATATCCTGGTTGGCTTTTGCAATGAGCAGGTCCTTGATATCTGCTCTTTCCGTTTTATAAGGGTTGGCAAGTTCATTCTCTTTTTGTCCACGATGTTCTTCTTTGGGTTTACGATAGATACCGCCATGCTGAGAAGAAATATCTAGATTGATACGGTCGGTCTCTTTCTGGGAGAGAATGAGGTTTAGAGTTGAATGAGCCTCTAGCTCGACCTTGCCGTGAACTTGGATATTTTCAGCATAGATGTGTGCTCCCTCCGTCTTGACCTGACTATCTGTCAATTCGGTATCAAAGATATTGATGATATGAGGTGTCGTTAGTGTGCTGTTCTTGATAGAACTTTCAGTTAGTCTTAAGAGGTAGCCTTTTGTTTTGATTGTCGCATTTTCAAGATTGGCTTGACGAATAGTGGTTTGTCCACGATTGGCTGAGACGGTGATAGCTTGCAGCCTTCTTCCTTTGGGGAGGGAGAGAATGACTTCGTCAAAACGGTGAGAATAATTGCTGGCAATACGAAGTAGGCCTTCGATTCCTGAACCTAGAAAGCGATGTTGGGAGGCTTGTTTGTCAGTGACGCTTAGTGTTTTGTCACTCATGCCAGTAGTCAGATCGTGACGACCAGACACGGAAGGATGATAGGTGATATGGATCTTGTCATCTACAGACTCTGTGATGGTTAGGCTGTGTTCTTCAAGGGTCAAATCAAGTTTTTCCACTTCATTTCCAAAGGTCACTTCTTCGATACGATTGTCATAGACGGGGTCTTTTGACATGGCAAGCAAACTTTGAATACCATTGGACTGGGCGCCTACAATGATCATGATAAAACCAAGGATTGTGGAAACCACACCAAAAATGAGAAATCCTTTTGTCAATTTACGCATGTCTGTCACCTCTCTTTCCTTTTTTAAGAATCCATTGCACCAAGCGGACGACCAGGAGCCCAAAGAAACGAGCTACATAGGAGATGCCTAGTAGAACAAGAGAAGAAGCACCGATAGCAAGCAAACCAGCCCCGAAAATCAAGATAAAGGCAGATTTGGCTTCGACTAGGACACTAAAGCTCTCTACGATAAAGAGTCCGCCCAGTAGGATACCCGTCACAGAGACGGTAAAGAATGCTAGAATGACGGAGGTGGCTGCGATAAAAAGCCCGATAATGGTTAAGATAATTGCAATTCCAACAGGAATTCCGATAGGGGCTGCTAGTAAGGCAAGTAGGGCAATGTGTAGCAGTTGACGGTCATTCTTTTGAGCAGGTGCCTCATTAACTTTTTTATCGAGGAGGTTAGAGAGGACATCATGAGCGGCTTCTTTTGGGGTTCCTAGACTGGCAATGAGTTCTTCTTCGCCCTCTGGACCTGCATCGTCAAATAGTTCCTTAAAGTAGTCCATGGCTTCGATGCGGTCAGCTTCAGGTAGTTTATGGAGATAGGTTTCTAACTGAGTCAGATAGTCAGTTCTTGTCATGGCGGATACTCCCTTCTATGATGCCGTTGACGGTGTCGGTATAGAGCGTCCACTCTTCCTTTAGAGTAACGAGCTGCTCTACGCCCCGATTGGTCAAGGAGTAGTATTTGCGCATACGCCCCTGAAACTCTCTAGAGTAGGTGGTCAGAAAGCCACTGGCTTCCAATTTTTTGAGAATGGGATAGAGCGTAGATTCTTTGATATTGGCGATGAGTTTAATGGTTTGGCTAATCTCATAACCATAAGAATCCCCCTGCTCCAGTACAGCCAAGATGAGAAACTCAATCAAGGCAGAGGATGTTGGGAAGTACATGGGAAACCTCCTTTTCATTATATAAAAATTTTATATATACTCTTTTCAAATATATTGTATCTCAATATGAAAGCCCTGTCAAGAAATATGTGTAAAAATTTTACATATAAAAAACTCCTAGTAAAAATTAGGAGTTTAGAGGATTTTATCAGCCCGATCCACCATAAAGAGTGAGATCGTCATGATGATATCGATGGCTAGAAGGGCAAGAACCGCTGGAATCCAAGATTGGAAAAGATCAAAACTATAACCAAACAAGGTAGGACCAAAGGCCGCCAAGATGTAGCCCCCTGTTTGCGCTAGACCTGAGAGTTGCGCAGTCTTTTCAGGTGAGCTGGTTTTAAGAGAGAAGCAAACCATGAGGTAGGGAAAGAGAGCACTGCAGGCAGTCCCAATCAAGAGATGGACGACTAACCAGTAGAGGAAATTATTGGCTGGATACAAGAGCATAGCAATTCCTATCATACCAGCGATAGAGATAATTGCCAGCATGATTCGACGGTGACCATTTGATAGACGAGTCGTCAGACTTGGAACAGTCATCGAAAAAGGAATGCTGATCAGCGAGAAGATAGAAGCCAGAAGAGCAGCATCGCTATTAAAAAGACCAGCACTAATAGCCATAGTTGGCAACCAGGTCATGCTCGTATAAAAGAGCAAGGACTGAAGACCGCCAAAGACAATGATAGCCCAGACATCTTTACTTTTTAGAATATTCTCTTTGACTTGCTTTTCTTTCTGGCTTTCTAGGTGGTGGTTGTGGCGATGATTTGGCAACCAGACTAGCAGAGTGACTAGACAGAGAAAGCTGAGAACGAGGATGAGGCCCTTCCAAGAACTAGCTTGGGTGATAGGGACCGAAAGATAAGAAGCGATGGCTGACGAAATTCCCATGGCAGTGACATAGAGAGTTGTTAGGAAACTAATCTTTTGAGGCTGATTTGCCTGAATCATACTTGGGAGGAGTACATTGAAGATCGCAATGCTTGCTCCCACAATTAGGGTCCCTAGATAGAGAAGGGGAAGATTGAAAATCCGAATGACAGAGCCAACAGTTAAGAGGAGGAGACAGTAAGTAAAGAGGTGTTCCAACCCGATTTTTTGTGCCAAGCGGCTCGCAAAAGCAGAGAAAAGAGCAAACATCAAGAGAGGGAGACTGGTTAAAATCCCAAGAGAACTAACCTCCACTCCTAGTCCCTGAGCGATATCTCCTAAAATAGTTGGAAGAGCAGTAAAAGGAGAGCGTAAAACGGTCCCGATTAAGACAATTCCTAGAACAAAAAAGAGTGATTGTTTTTTCATAAAAACCTCGATAGGATGATTTTAATAACAGCTTATTTTAAGGTTTTTTCCTTATAATGTCAAGTAATGGCAGCCAAGACAGATCAATCAATGGAAGTGAAAATAAAGTGAAAAGAGACAGATTTCTTTACTAGAATTTTCCTTGATTTGATATAAAAATAGGAAACTAGGAGAATTTGTGATAAAATAGTGGAAGGAAATCTATACATTGGAGAAAAACTGTGCCTGAAAAGCAAAAAATCAGCGTCTTGATGTCGGTCTATGTAAAGGAAAATCCGACGTTTTTAAGAGATGCTATCAAAAGTGTTCAAAACCAGACCTTGAAACCGAGCGAACTTGTTCTTGTTGAGGACGGGCCGCTCACACCCGAACTCTATCAGGTGCTAGATGAAGTGGAAGCTCAGTCAGACATTCCAGTTAAACGGTGCCCCTTAGAACAAAACCAAGGTTTAGGCTTGGCTCTTCGATACGGTGTTTTACAGTGCCAGTATGACATTATTGCTCGCATGGATACGGATGATTTAGCCGTTCCGGCTCGTTTTGAGAAACAGCTTCAGCTAATGGAGAAAGAAGATCTCGATCTCTTAGGTGGGCATATCGCAGAGTTCATTGACAATCCAGATGAGATTGTGTCTTATCGTCGTGTTCCAACTCAGCATGCAGACATTGTGGCTTATCAGAGAATGAGAAGCGCCTTTAACCATATGACAGTCATGTTCAAAAAGGGCATGGTCCTCAAGGCAGGCAACTATGAAGATGGCCTTTACATGGAGGATGACCTCCTTTGGCTCAATATGATTGCTGCAGGTGCCAAGACTGGGAACCTAGATCAAATCTTGTGTAAGGTTCGTGTCGGTGCAGGGATGTTTGAGCGTCGAGGTGGTTTGCGTTACCTTAAACTCTATCGTCAAGCTCGCCAACGGATGCTTGAGCGAGGGCAAATTTCTTACATGGAATATGCTAAAAGTGTAGCCATTCAGGCCATTGTTGCACTTTGTCCAGGCTTTGTACGTCAGTTTATCTTCGTCAAACTTTTAAGAAAGAGAAAGTAAGCCCCGATAGACTGAATGATTCAGGTTATCATAACAACAGTATCATCTGACTCTTTTAAGGGGGAGTAAATTCCTATGAATAAAAAACTAACAGATTATGTGATTGATCTGGTTGAAATTTTAAATAAACAGCAAAAACAAGTGTTTTGGGGGATATTCGATATTCTGAGTATGGTGGTTTCCATCATCGTATCTTATATCTTGTTTTATGGCCTTATAAATCCTGCGCCTGTAGATTATGTAATCTACACTCTTTTAGCCTTCCTCCTCTATCAAATCATGATTGCGTTTTGGGGGCTAAATGCTAGTATTAGTCGTTATAGCAAGATTACGGATTTCATGAAAATCTTTTTCGGAGTGATGCTCAGCAGTGTTCTTTCTTATGGAATCTGCTATGCCTTTCTTCCATTGTTTTCTATCCGTTTCATCGTACTCTTCATTTTGTTGAGTACCTTCCTCATCTTGCTTCCTCGTATCACTTGGCAGTTGATTTATTCTAAACGTAAAAAAGGTAGTGGAGATGGAGAGCATCGTCGGACCTTCTTGATTGGTGCTGGTGATGGTGGCGCCCTCTTTATGAACAGCTACCAACATCCAACTAGCGACCTTGAGCTAGTGGGGATTTTGGATAATGATGAAAAGAAAAAGGGACAAAAACTAGGTGGAATCCCAGTGTTGGGCTCTTATGATAATCTCCCTGAATTGGCTAAACGTCACCAAATCGAGCGTGTCATCGTAGCGATCCCTTCGCTTGACCCATCAGAGTACGAACGCATCTTGCAGATGTGTAATAAGCTAGGCGTCAAATGTTACAAGATGCCTAAGGTTGAGACAGTCGTTCAAGGACTCCATCAACCAGGCAGTGGTTTCCAGAAAATTGATATCACAGACCTTTTGGGCCGTCAGGAAATTCGTCTCGACGAATCGCGTCTGGGTACTGAGATTACAGGCAAGACCATCTTGGTGACAGGAGCTGGTGGTTCGATTGGTTCGGAGATTTGTCGCCAGGTTAGTCGCTTCAATCCCGAGCGTATTGTCTTGCTTGGACATGGTGAAAACTCAATCTATCTCGTTTATCATGAATTGATCCGTACATTCCAAGGGATTGATTATGTTCCTGTTATTGCAGATATTCAGGACTATGACCGTCTTTTGCAGGTGTTTGAGCAGTACAAACCAGCCATTGTTTACCATGCTGCAGCCCACAAACACGTTCCGATGATGGAGCGCAATCCAAAAGAAGCCTTCAAGAACAATATTCTCGGAACCTACAATGTTGCCAAGGCTGTTGATGCAGCCAAAGTACCTAAGATGGTCATGATTTCGACTGACAAGGCGGTCAATCCACCGAATGTTATGGGTGCGACTAAGCGCGTGGCAGAATTGATTGTCACTGGCTTTAACCAACGTAGCAAATCAACCTACTGTGCAGTCCGTTTTGGAAATGTTCTGGGTAGTCGTGGTAGCGTGATTCCTGTCTTTGAACGTCAGATTGCTGAAGGCGGTCCTGTAACGGTGACAGACTTCCGTATGACACGTTACTTCATGACCATTCCAGAGGCTAGCCGTCTAGTAATCCATGCTGGCGCTTATGCCAAGGACGGAGAAGTCTTTATCCTCGATATGGGCAAACCAGTCAAGATTTATGACTTGGCTAAGAAAATGGTCCTTCTAAGTGGGCACACGGAAAGTGAAATTCCAATCGTTGAGGTCGGTATTCGACCAGGTGAAAAACTCTATGAAGAACTCTTGGTTTCGACCGAATTGGTTGATAACCAAGTCATGGACAAGATTTTCGTTGGTAAGGTAAATGTCATGCCGCTAGAAGCGATTGATCAAAAGATTGAAGAGTTCCGTTCACTCAGCGGAGATGAGCTCAAAGAAGCGATTATTTCCTTTGCGAATGAGACAACTCATGCTGAGTAAGAGTGTCCAACTACCTTCATAATGAAACAACTATCGCCAGTTTTCTGAGAGAATCAGAAAGCTGGTTTTTATAAATAGAGAGTAGAGAACATCGGATCTTTCAAAGGTTTAATAAGCGCAACTATTCAAGGGACGATGTTATTTGATCTATCAGGAGAGTGATTTCAGACAATCTAAAAACTACCTCTATTTTAAGCTGGTAACATAACTTTGCGAAATAAGTATTAAAGTCAAAAGGAGATTTTTGTATGCTGAGTGCTATTAGGAGTTTTTTCAAAGGCTATGCAAATTTTTCTGGTCGTTCCACACGTCCAGAATTTTGGTGGGTTTGGCTGCTAAATATGGTGATTTTCTTGCCCGCCTACTACTCACTTTTTACTGGAGTAGAATCTGATAAAGCCATCAGGAATATTGCGGTCTTCAGTATGTGTATTATTTTGTTTATAATAGAGTTTGTTCCTCTACTAGCACTGATAGTACGTCGCTTACGAGATGTGGGTATCCATTGGGCCTATATTTTTATTGTATTTGTTCCTTTGGGTGCATTAACACTGCTTGTTATGCTCGCTATGCCAAGTCAACGATTTGTAGAAAAAGTGATAGAAAATAGTGAAAAAGATAAAGAGAATACGGAAGACTCTCAGTTTGAAGAAATGGTACGAAAATATTAAGATATTTCTACTCTATTTTAAAGCGGCTGAGTCGCTTCGCAGCAAATAATCGCTTCAGGAATTGTACCTCTTTTTAGCGCCTATTCTCATGTTGCCTTCTATCGCCGTGACTGTTCGTCGCTTACGAGACGCTGGTTTCCACTGGGCCTTTATCTTCATTGCTTTGGTTCCTCTCGTTGGACCGATTACCCTTATTGTCATGCTTGCTTGGCCAAGTAAGAAGGATGAAGATACAGATACTGAAGAACAGGATCAAATTACTGCTTAAGCATGGAGTTGATTCCTTCTGATAGTAACAACATATAAAAAATACTCCTCAACCTAGTTCACTAGTGTTAGGAGTATTTTTGTATGGTTAGAGCTGGCTAATGATATCGTCAATGGTATGGGCAATCCAGTCAGGTTGATAGATGAGTAAATCAGCCTCTTCTCCAAATCCCCAAGAAACAGCGAACTTTTTAATGCCAGTTTCTTGGGCTCCGATCATATCAAACTTGGTGTCCCCGATAATGAGGACTTGGTCTGCAGGCAGTTGATGCATATGCAAGGCGTAACGGATGACATCCGCCTTGTGTGGCGTTTCAGGACTAGAACCGTAAATGCTATCAAAGAAATGATGGATTCCCAGATTTTTAGTCATATCATGAGCAGTAGGAGTATTCTTTGTTGTAGTGATGTAGAGAGGGTAGTTTTGTGAAAGTTCTTGGAGTAATTCCGTTATTCGGGGGAAGAGTTGGGCTTCGTGGATCCCTTTTTCCTTGTAGTAAGAGCGGTATATCTGGACGGCCTCAGAGATTTGTTCCTGGGGAAGGCATGTTGCAAAACTACTTTCAAGGGGCGGTCCCATAAAACCACGAATGGTTTTGGCATCAGGGCTTGGAACTCCTAGCTCTTTAAAGGTAT